>CAZOGT010000227.1:4160-5302 GCA_964579015.1 uncultured Acidobacteriota bacterium
TGCAATATCCGAAGCTCCTAATATTCAACCCACTCCGGGTTTGAGGCCTGAGGTGCCATCACCCGCAGGGGTCAGGGTTGGATCAAGGATCACGATGTGATCGGGCTCCTCTACCTGGCAGCGGAGCCTGATAGGCCTGGAATCAATGCGAAGAAAAGCGGCGACGGGCGCGCCTCTGCGTTCAACTCCGAAGGTCGGAAAGGCCTGCACATGTTTTCCTTCATTGTAAAGAGCTGACGCCAGTATCTCAGAGGCAATGACCGCACCCTGTCCGCCCCTTCCGTGAAAGCGAATTTCAATCATTTTGATAAGCTCCGGATTATTCAGGTTTGTATCTATCCAAGAGGAATTCACGCAGGCCCTGACTGCAGTGCCCAGCAAGAAGACCGGTCCATATATAATTATTACTGCCCTGAGACTAAAAAAAAACTCTCTCGGCAGTCAAGTTTTATGCTGAACAAACGTTAAGCTGTTCTTTATTCTATAATTTTATGGGCGCGGGCAAAGATAAAAATCTCTGATTAACGGAGTCGGCGGCCACGTAAAGGAAGCACCCGTATGAAAGAACAGATGGTAACTCTCCTGAAAGAAATGGTCGATATTGAATCGATCAGCGGCAACGAAGGCCCTTTTGCCCGGTTTCTTCGCCGCAGGCTGGAGGCTTCAGGATATGCAGTCAGGGAGCAGGAAGTGTCCAAGGGCAGGCATAACCTGCTGGCGGTCAGGGGAGCGCCCCGGATATTGTTCTGTACCCATATGGACACAGTGGCACCCTTTATTCCCTTTTCGCTTGATGGAGATATCCTGAGGGGAAGGGGGGCCTGTGACGCCAAGGGCAGCATGGCTTCAATGCTCCTGGCCGCAGACAGGCTGGTCGCCGAAGGAAGAGATGATTGCGGCTTTCTTTTTGTCGTCGGAGAGGAGACCACTTCGGATGGAGCCAAGAAGGCCTGTGAAATGGGCCTGCGCGCGGAATATGTAATCCTGGGGGAGCCGACCGGAAACCTGATCGCCTCCGCCCAGAAAGGGACACTGGTTTTCAGGGTCATAACCCGGGGAGTGTCAGGACATTCCGCACTGCCCTCCTCCGGCCGCTCGGCCCTCCACAGGATGGTTTCAGTTGTCCAGGGATGGCTTGATTC
>CAZOGT010000228.1:0-4878 GCA_964579015.1 uncultured Acidobacteriota bacterium
GAATAAAGCTCCCGATAAATTACTGTTCCTCCGTCTATAAATACCGGTACCAGGGACGCGGATTCAGGAAACAGCTGTCCCAGCCCTTTTCCAGCGGATTTGAGGAAATGACTGATACCGGATACCTGCGCAGAATATCGGTTTCCGCCTCCCCAGGCCAAATCAGGGATCTAGTCTCCAGGCTGGAGACTGAATGCGGGCAAGGGGATCTGTGGGACATTGAAGGAGATGGAAAGCGGATTACCATGCACAGCAGCCTGGCTCCGCATATTGACTGGTCCTGTTCCACCGTGGATGTAACCTACCTTAAGCCGGGGGTGTCCCCGGGATCAGGCAGCAGGAAACCGGACGCCGGCAACCTGCGGGAAAACAAGAAAATCATTTACGAAGCCCGGGGCCTGGACCAGTCTCTTTTCAATCTATGGAACAGGATCTACATAAAAAAAGAAATTCAACATTCAAACCTGGACGGATTACCACCATTTCCGGCAAAAAGAACAAAACAGGATGAAATCCTCAGAATGGAAAATTATGAACTGCAGCAGCAGGGATTTCCCGAGATATTGTAAAAAAAACCCAAGCCGGTGAAACATCCCTGCCGGTTTCACCTGTTAAAGAGAATTTAGCTGATCACCAGTCAAATCAGGAACCTGCGGTGACGTACTTACGGATTATGACGACATTCACGCCGCAAAATTCAATCTCCGCCCCCAGTTCAGCTGCCAGCCAGCGCAGAGCCGGGGGAGAGAAAAAGCAGACATGGGTCCTATCCCTTCTGTAGTGCCATTGGCCGAACTGCGACGGTTCCGGGAGCATTTCGGTCATGATCCCCAGTATTCCCCCGGGTTTCAACATTCCAAAAAGCTGCCGCATTTCCCGGCCGGGATCTCGCAGGTGCTCGACGACTTCAGAAGCCGTAATAAAATCATAGCGGCAATTCATAACCCCGGGAATATCAGCATAAAACGGGTCGTAGATCCGGATTTCAAACCCTTCCTCCCTGAACATGGACGCCAGTACCGGGAGAGGACCTGACCCGAAATCGAGGCACCGGGCGCCTTTTTTCAGGCGGTTCCTGACCGGAACCAGCAACCTGCCCAGAAAATCACGGTAACCCTGGTCATTGGGGTCATTGAGATGCAGGTCGTACCTCATTTTTTCTTCATAGGGCGACAGGTGGTATTCCGGCGGGACAAAGACCAGTCCGCATTTCCGGCACTGTAAATATTCACGGTCCCTGTCGCTGTGGAACTTCGAACAGCTTCCAGCGTGGCACAAGGGACAGATCAACATATTTTCATCACGGTTTTGCATATTGAGAGGTCCTCCGGCCGGGCCGGATCAGCCAGTCAGAAAACCTGGAGGGTAAAAAGTCAACCACCAGGGCATCCATATTACCATTCATTGACCATGTTGCCCTGAATGGGCGTAATATTTCAAGCAGGCCGGGATTGTGCGCCAGGAGAGAATGCATGAAAATCATGGAGCAGCTTCGGAACACCCGAGCTCAGGACCTGAAGAGACAAGATTGGAGGAATAATATGGCCAGGCTTTCAGTATTCATGTGCTTTGCATTGTTATTTGGGATTATCTGTTTGTCGGTACCGGTGTGCGCCCGGGCCCCGGGCCCGTTGCATCCCGGACATGCGGGTTTTGAAGGCTTTACCGATATCGGAGATTGCCGTATTCCTGGAACACTCGACTATAGCGCGGATAACCAGGTATACACTATTGGCGGATCAGGCAGAAACATCTGGGATGAAACGGACCATTTCAGCTTCGCCTGGAAAAAGATAAGTGGTGATTTCATCCTGACAGCTGAATTCAGGTTCCAGGGAGAAGGGACCCATGCCCATCGAAAAACCGGATGGATGGTCAGGAAATCCCTCGACCCCGGATCCCCCTACGCCGACGCGGTAATCCATGGCGACGGCCTGGCATCCCTGCAGTTCAGGAGAGCCTTCAAAGGTGACACCCGGGAAATGGCTTCCCCGCTTGAAGCCCCCGATGTTGTGCAGCTGGAAAGGCGAGACAATACCTTTATCATGAGGGCGGCCAGGGCTGGAGAACCGCTGTCTGAAGCAGGGTCGATTGAACTGGAGCTTGGGGAGCCTGTCTATGCGGGCCTGGCTGTCTGCTCTCATGATGACGATTCCTTTGAAAAGGTCCTCGTCTCCAACCTGCGGATTGAAATCCCTGAACCAGCCGCGGCTTCCCAGGAGCAGGCCTCCAGCGGAAGCCGCCTGGAGATTCTCGACATTGAAACCGGGCTCCGAAAGATCGTCCTGGAAACTGACAGGATCATTGAAGCACCCAACTGGACCAGCGACGGCCGGGCCCTTATCTACAACAGCATGGGGCTCCTCTTTAGATTTGACCTGGAAACCGGCATCAGCACCCCGATTGACACCGGTTCCGCCAGGGGCATCAATAATGACCACCTCATATCCCCGGACGGCCGGATGCTGGGAATCAGCCACCGGGCTGAAAGCGAAACCATGAGTGGCTCCACTATCTCACTGCTTCCCATCGGCGGGGGAGAACCGGTGATGATTACGGACAAGGCCCCTTCCTACCTGCATGGATGGTCACCTGACGACCAGTATCTGGTCTATACGGCCAGGAGGGACGGACAGTATGACATCTACAGGATCGGGGTCAGGGGCGGAAAGGAAATCCAGCTGACAGACCATCCCAGGCTGGATGACGGACCTGAATATTCACCCGACGGGGAGTGGATCTACTTCAACTCGGCCCGTACCGGAATCATGCAGATCTGGAGAATGAAATCTGACGGGACCGGGCTGGAGCAGCTCACCTTTGACCAATGGAACGACTGGTTTCCCCACATTTCGCCTGACGGAAAAACAGTTGTTTTCCTTTCCTATCCGCCGGAAACAGGTGCCGAAGACCATCCTCGCCACAAGAGGGTAATGCTCAGGACCATGGATCCTGAAGGGGGTAAAATAAGGGTAGCAGCCTATCTGCATGGGGGCCAGGGAACCATCAATGTTCCTTCCTGGAGCCCCGACAGCAAAAAAGCGGCCTTCGTCAGCTATTCATTTCAGGCCCGGGACGCCGTTACCAGGAAAAGCGCTCCGGGACCTTAAAAAAGACGGCTCCCGCCGGACTCAAACAAAAACCGGAGTCCTCAACTTATCAGAAACTGTAGGTCAGAAAGAGCCTGGTATCCGTTGCGGTCGTATCTTCTACCGCATCCCTGTGCGCGATGCCCACCTTGAAGGCTACAGAAAAATTATCTACCAAAGGCCGGCTGATGACGAAGTCAAGCTCCTGTCCCCTGTCAAAGGCGGCGCTATCCTGCCAGGTGGCATGGTAAAGACAGTAGAGGGCGTTCTTACCTGCCCGGGTTGTTGCCTTCAGGTATCCGGTGTCCGAATCACCATTGAACATGCCGGGGTAAATTATCAGTGAGATGCCCAGGGGATGATTGATGCCGGTGGTGACCTCCTGAAATCGCAGGTTGGCGCCCCGGATTCCGAAGTAACCGGGCTCAAGGGTGAATCGTCCCGCCTGCTGCTGCACGGAAAAGGAATACATGTTCGAGCTTGCATCAGGACCCGTTCCCACTGAACCCTCGTGCCTGTAATATCCATTGACAGCGGTACGATCGGTAAATGAGTACCTGGCCCGGGTCCCCACCAGGTTGGTCACATCATGGGCATAGGCATTAAAAAAGGCCAGCTCCAGGTTATCAACGCTGTTGTTGACCATCTCAAACCAGGTGATGCCGTCTGTTTTTTCCGGCGTGCCGAAAACATGGGTCAGGTTATTGAACTTCCACCTGTCACCGGTATCCCACACATTGCTCAGCTTGCGGACATGGCCGACGATAATCGAAGTTCCGGGAATATCCCTGCTCTCCAGCTGGATACCTTCCACCGACCTCGGCTTCTGACGAAATTCATCTGACCGGAACACTTCCCCGTGAATAACCCTCCGTCCTGCCACCAGTGCTGTCTGCGGCATGTTGAGGGCCGCCAGCTTGTAGCGAAGGTACCCTTCATTCAATACATTTACCTTCCCATTGCTCAAAAGGGTATTTCCATCATTACTGCTCTCACTGGCGGCCATGACTCCCACATAATCATACGTGGCGCCAAATTCAAACCCGGCCATTTCAGGAGAATGATAACTGAGGCGTATTCCCCCGGTGTGAGAATTGGCATTTTCAGGATTGTTATTCTCAAAATAACGGTGCATGCCAAAATACTGAACCCGGCCTGAAACAGTACCAATACCAAGATCGTTAACCGGTTTCATAATGCTTTCAGCAGTTACCAGGGCCGGCTGGATAATCAACACGGCTGAAATCAGTAATAATAGTTTCTTCATTGCTTCCCTTCCACAGAAAAACGAGCCGGAAGTCCCTGGCCCGTATGTCGCGAGATGAATTCAATCTGCAAACTCCAACTCAGCTCACATGTTAAAAAAACATTACAGCCTGCCTGCCATTGAATCCATCCCGGCAGTCCTATTTTTCATCCCGGTGAATATCAAGTCCGCATTTCGCTTGCGGGATGGCCTTCATTATGCATTGCAGCCCGCCGACATCTCAAGTCAGATCCTGAATATGAGGGCATCGAATCTTCTTTCCGGGCCAACATCAGGTAAGGGCATGGATATCGCCGCATATCTAACACGGTTCTCAATTGCGATGAGGCGGAGAAAAACGACAGGAATGCGGACAGGAATTATCCGCACCGCGAAACAAAAAAGTATTCATGGCCCGGGACCTGCTCAAGATCCGGTCCCGGGCAATAAAAAATGCTATTTAAAAGCCTTGTCGGTTGACCAGACTTTCCATACGTTTCCGACCAGATCAGGTCCAGGCTTGAGGGTCGGCTGGCCCGGCTT
>CAZOGT010000228.1:4888-5283 GCA_964579015.1 uncultured Acidobacteriota bacterium
AAGGAGTCGCTTCAGCGCCTTTGGTATCCCTGACCAGCTGAAATGCCTGAACCTGCCTGATGGTTTCGCTCACGTTCCGGCCTACCGGAGGAGTCAGCACCTCAAATCCCTGGACTGTCCCATCGGGATCAATCAGGAACCGGCCTCGGGTTTCAACGCCGGCATTTTCATCGTAAACACCATAGACGCTTCCTACTTTCCCGCCGGTATCCGACAACATGGGGAAGGGGACTCCCCCTTCAACCATCTTTGAAAGCTCATGATCATCCCACATCTTGTGTACGAATACACTGTCGATACTCATGGAAAGAATGTCCACGCCAAGATCCTGGAACTCTGAATATTTTTCGGCAACTGCCGAAATCTCGGTCGCTCAGACAAAGGTGAAATCACCG
>CAZOGT010000229.1:0-2305 GCA_964579015.1 uncultured Acidobacteriota bacterium
TGATGTGGCTTTGTCCGTTAATGCCGCGACCGGTGAGTTCACCCTGCTGATTGCCGCCCTTGGCGCTGCTGACCCTTCAGTGCTGGAGACCCTGGGCGGAAAAGGACAGTTCACGGTATTTGCCCCGACTGACGAGGCTTTTGGCAATCTTCTCACGGAGCTTGGCATTACCCTTGACCAGGTGGTGGGCGACCAGGCTCTCCTGACCGAGATCCTGCTTTACCATGTTGCCCCCGGATCGAGGTATGCTGAAGACGTACTGGCTTCCGACAGGATCCGTACCCTGAACAGGAGCTTCATCTTCCAGGAAGGCGGAGTACTCACTGACCAGCAGGACCGAACCGCCAACATTATTGCCACGGATATCCCGGCAACCAATGGAGTCATTCACGTAATAGACGCGGTTATCCTTCCATAGACGAAAACAGGGTCACACTCCATGTATCATCCAATACCCTGACCAACGAAGGCCCGGCGGCCGATGAGGCTTGCCGGGCCTTTTTTATTTCCTCCAAAGGCGCATTATTGGTTTTTGACGTGATGGTACGTTGACAAATGATGGACAGGAGATTAATGTGGGTTCCATGGCAACGGATAAATCAAACTCAATACAGCATTCTATTGGCGTGGCATCCAGGCGCACCGGGCTAAAGCCGGATGTGATCAGGGCCTGGGAGAAGCGTTTTGGTGCAGTGGAACCGGGGCGTACTTCCACCAACCGGCGCTTTTATACTGACGAGCAGGTTGAGCGGCTGCTGCTTCTCCGGCAGGCCACCCTGGCCGGGAGGCAGATCAGCCAGGTGGCGGCCCTTGAGACCGGAGAGCTCCGCGAGCTGGCTGAAAAGGACCGGGAAGCATTGAGCAGGGTTCCGAGGCCTGGAGGTTACGGACCGCCGGTTGCGGAGAGTGATCATTTATCCGCATGCCTGCAGGCCATTGAGGAACTCGATTCCCAGTCTCTTCGTGATCAGCTGGAGAAAGCTGCGGCAGCCATGCCCCAGCGGAAGCTGTTCGAGGAGCTGATTGTGCCCCTGGTTGAGAGAATCGGCTGCTTGTGGGAGGAGGGCAGTATCAGGATCGTCCATGAACACATGGCAACAGCCGCAATCAGGGCGTTCCTTGAAAACCTGCAGGCCGGGGCCCATGCTGATGAGGGTGCTCCATGGATTGTCATTGGTGTTCCCCTGCGCCAGAACCATGAGATCGGGGCCTTGATGGCCTGCAATACCGCGGCCTCGGAGGGGTGGGGGATTACCTACCTGGGGCAGGGGCTCCCGGCCGAAGAGTTCGCTGCCGCGGCTGTCCAGAAGCAGGCTTCCGCGGTAGCTTTAAGCGTAGTCTATCCGGTTGATGATCCGTATTTGCCGGCCGAGTTCAAGAAGCTCCGCAGGCTGTTGGGGGAGGAAGTGGAGATTATTGTCGGCGGGAGAGGTTCCGCGGGATACATGGATGCCCTGGAAGAAATATCGGCCCGGGTCGCCCTGGGCGCCGAAGATTTTCAAAAAATTCTCAGGAGCATTCGTAATTAGACTGCACATATTGGAGGCTGGCCGCGGCTGAAGGGGCTTTGTTTTCGGCGGGCTTCAAATTACCATGAAGTCTCCTGTTTTTCGAAAGGCCTGGCCAGGACCATCTGCAAGTCTTCCAGTCCTCTTTCCCTGAACATGGCCTCGCAGCTCTTGAGGTAGAATTCCCATTTTCGCAGGAAGACCTCGTCGTAACCCAGGACCCGGATCCTTTCCAGGTTTGCCTGGAAGCGCACATGCCAGTTCCGCAGGGTTTCGGCGTAATGGGGGCCGATATTTTCGAGTTCTTCCACGATGAAGGGGGATTTCCGGGTCATGGCATTGCACATGGAGGTGAGAGACGGCAGGTGCCCGCCGGGGAAAATGTGTTTCTGGATCCAGTCGAGGCGCACCCGGTAGGCGTTGTATCTCTGGTCCGGTATGGTGATCACCTGCAGGACCACTCTTCCTCCCGGCTTCAGCAGCTCATGGCAGCGCCGGAAAAAGGTTCCCAGGCGGCGGTGGCCCACGGCCTCGAGCATCTCGATGGAGACAATTTTGTCGAAGTATCCGTCCAGGGTCCGGTAATCCTGGAGGAGTGCGGTGATCCGGTCTTCCATTCCCAGGTTCCTGATCAGTCCTGTAACGTAGGAGTGCTGCTCCCGGGAAAGGGTTATGGTTGTCACCCGGCAGCCGGCCTTGCGAACGGCGGCCAGTGCGAAGCTTCCCCACCCGGAACCGATTTCAAGCACATGGTCATCAGCGGTCAGCCGGGCTTTGTCAATGATGCTTTGAATCTT
>CAZOGT010000229.1:2315-5273 GCA_964579015.1 uncultured Acidobacteriota bacterium
CGTTCCTGGGCCTGTTCCAGGGTATCGGCGGAGGATCGGAAAACGGCGCAGGAATAGGTCATGGATTCATCGAGAAACGACTGGAAAAAGCTGTTGCTGAGGTCATAATGCTTCCTGATATTTTCCCTGCTTCCCCGCAGGGAATTACGCTCCCCGGCGCGGACCATCCTGGCGACAGTCCCGCTAACCAGCGCAGGCAGCAGCCTGGGGCGGCTTTCCCGGTTGAACCCCCTGACCATGACTCCCACCAGGGCCGCAAGGTCGGGGGAACGGAAGAGTCCGTGCATGTAGGCTTCTCCGAATCCGATGTCTTCCCTTAGGACCACCCTTGAAAAGAATGCATGATCAAGGACCTCCAGGGTTCCCTGCCGCGCCGATTCAGAATCCCCAAAGTGATGCTTTTTTCCGCCGGGAAGAAGAACGTTAAGCCCTACCCCCCTGAGCCCTTTCATTACCAGAAAAAAAACACTCCTGTAGCATTTTTGTGACAGGGAAGGAGGCCGTGTGCCGATGGTCATCGGGTCTGAGGGGGCCGGCCTTGGGACATACGGAAGTTTTTTCCTGAAATAGAGGACCGCAGCCTCCTTGATAATCCGCATCATGGTTAGGTGGGGAAGGAGGGGATGCCGCATCCGGATGCGGGCCTGGTGTTTTCGGTCCAGGGGAAGATGGGTTCCCTGGAGGCCTGCAAAGAACTTCTTTTCACCTTTCACCCTCATGGTAATCCTGATGTCAACGCCCTGGTCAAGAGGGCCTATATGGAAATCATAATCTCCTTCCACCCTGTTGAAAGGGGAAACGTGAAATGATTTTGCGACATTGAAGCTGAACTCCCCGTCTCCGTCTTTTTTTGCCGGGTTGAGGATGTAGAGGTGCCTGTCCCCAAACGTGTTGTTGACTTCAGCCACCACGCACCGGACCTGATCGAGGGAGTTGAAACAGTAATAGAAGCTGACCGGGTTGAATACGCGGAAGATGAACCGGGGGGCGGTCAGGAGCATGACCCGGTCGATTCCGGAAGCTGCTCCGGCCTGGCGCAGGAACGAGAAAAGCCTCTCCCTGATTGAGCCGGGCCGGTCATCCAGGTAATCGCGGTCATGGATGGAGGAAAGTCCGAAACGGTTGTAGCTGAAGCCGGGGAGGCTTCGGTCAAGCTCCTCGAGTTCCGCGAGTTCCAGGCAGTAGAGGTACACCGGGTAGCTGAACCAGTGGGACACCGGTTGGAAACGCTCATGAAATACCTTTCCCTTCACGATGGTCGACTTCACAGGTTAACTCCAAACTGGCGGCCTACAGCCACGGATGAGCGGACCGCGTCTTCGTGGAATCCGTAACCAAAGTAGCTTCCGCAGAACCAGGTATGCCGTTTTCCGTTGAGCTCGTTCAGCCCTGACTGGGAATTCATGGCGGCAAAGCTGAACACCGGGTGGGTATAGAGCATCGAATCCAGGATATACTTCTCTGCGACCGGCCGGGAAGGATTGAGGGTAACGCAGTAGTCAGTGCGGCTTTGCAGTTTCTGGAGGCGGTTCATGTGATAGGTAACGGTAATCGGGGACTCGCTCCTGTGTCCATGATCGCGGATTGTATTCCATGAAGACCTGGCCCGGGGGTTGGGGGGGAGCAGGGAAGTATCATTATGGAGATAGACCATGTTGTTGGAATATCTCCAGGGCGACAAGAGGTGATGTTCTTGTTCGGAGGGGTCTTCGAGGAGTTGCAGTGCCTCATCGGCGTGAACGGCTATGACTACGGCATCGAAATCCTTCCGGCTGCCGTCAGCGGTCCTGATGCTCACCCCTGAATCATCCCGGCGAAGAGACTGTACCGGGGAACCCGTGAATACTTCTCCGGAGAATTGTTTGAGGAAGGCCTCCACGTAGGTCCGGCTGCCCCCGGTTACAAAATACCACTGGGGGTGTTTTGTGGCGGAGAGAAGGCCGTGGTTGTCGTAAAACCTGGCAAAGGATTCCATGGGGAAACCCATGATGTCGCGGTCTGAAGACGACCAGATGGCAGCGGACATCGGGAGCAGGTAGTTGTCGGTAAGCCGGGATGAAAAATTCTCCTGGTGGATGAATTCCGCCAGGGTAAGTCCCTTCAGGGAACCGTCCTTGAGTCTTTTCTGGACTACCTTGAAGAACCTTGTAATCTCTCCCAGGAACCTCCAGTATCCGGGAATCAAGATGTTTTTTCTTTGTGCCAGGAGGCAGTTCAGGCCCGAAGAGCCGTACTGCAGCCCGGTCATCCGGCAGTAGTAGCTGAAGGACATGTCGGTTTTGGAGGTTTTTACATCCAGGCTGGAGAGGAAGCGGCTGAACAGGGGATAGGTCCTGTCGTTCATGACAATGAAACCGGTATCCACGCGGAGTCCCGAGTCGGGCCCGGAGGAGATGGTTACGGTATTAGTGTGGCCTCCGACATAGCTGTTTTTTTCGTAGAGGGTGACGTGGTGCTTTTTCTGGAGCAGGAAAGCGGCGGTAATGCCGGCGACCCCGCCCCCGACAACGGCAATGGAGAGATGCTGTTTCATCGTGAAGCCCTCCGTCAGGTTGGTTCACGAACAGGATATCACGACGAAAGGGAAAAGCAACGGAGATATCCGCAGGAGTTCCCCCATTTTTCGCGGGTGAGAGGAATTTTGAATCGGGGTCGGGGTATCGAAAAAATGATGAGCCGGTCCTGAATCTTCAGGATCCAGGCGGCTGCCGAGGAATCGACCCCGATAGCGATACCGACTCCGACGCCGAAATGCAATAGATCCAGGCAAAGATTTTGAGACACGATCCTGAGAATAGAGAGTTGACCAGCCTGTGGATCAGCACTGGAATCTGCCGCGATTCGGGACGTACTGCAGGAATGTGGATTGCCACCTGAAGAAAACAGGACAGCCAAGGTATTGCTGGACCGGATAGTCGCTATGCTGACCCGACTTGGTAGACGAGGAGAAGCTGTTCG
>CAZOGT010000230.1:0-5252 GCA_964579015.1 uncultured Acidobacteriota bacterium
CGTCAATATGGGCGGTTTTTCACGCAATTTAAGAACCGATTCCAATGAGTTCCAGGATATCAAACGCTACCTCAGCGGACTCACAGGGCCGCCCGCAACTGGTGGCACGAGTGTCGCTCGGGGGAATACGGACACCGGGCAGACCGGAACATACGGTTTGCAAATACTGAGTGCGAGCTATGGTGCCAAGGATAGATTCATTGATGTCACTCAGCGGATGCAGTCCAGCGTGCAGAACAACAGGTTGAACCTTCAGGTGACCAACTCTTCGATGGGCGGAGACCCCATCGGGGAGTCCAAGACGCTTCACCTCAGGTATGGTTGGGCCGGCAGATCTTATGATGTGGCTGTTCCGGAAAACCAGCGGATTTCCATCCCCACCGAACGGCAGCTCTCAGAAACCAGTTCACAGCCAGGCACATACGGTTTGCGGATACTGAATGCGAGCTATGGCGCCAAAGACAGATTCATTGATGTCACTCAGCGGATGCAGTCCAGCGTGCAGAACAACAGGTTGAACCTTCAGGTGACCAACTCTTCGATGGGCGGAGACCCGCACGATGGCGAATTGAAGGCGCTTCTTCTCAGGTATGAATGGGCCGGCAAGGCTTATGAGGTGGCTGTTCCGGAAAACCAGCGGATCTCCATCCCCACCGAACAACAGTTTTCGGAAACCAATTCACAGGGCAGTATGCAACCCGATCAGCCTTCCAGCCGTTCGAGGACATTTGAAAACTCCGTAGTCCGAATTGAGTATCCGGACAACTGGAATGCTTTCGGGCCGGGTGATGTGTCCGTCACGATTGCACCCGACAGGGGCATCGTCGGTGACGGACAGGGAAACCAGGCCCTGGCTTACGGCCTCATAGTGAATATCTATGAGCCGATCACCAGCAACAATCGGAGTTGGCAGCAGCTGCAGCCTGAAGGCTACAACCTGCCCTCCGGTACGTCCCGGGGCGACGAACAAAATCAGCGACTCCTGGAGAATGAGACCAGCAGTTTGATTGAAGAGCTTCGCCATACCAATTCCGCGATGCGAGTCGTCAACCAGGTTGAAAACTTCCGGGTCGATGGGCAAAGGGCTTTGTCCACCTATCTCACGAACGACTCTCCTACCGGAGACCGGGAGATGAATTGGCTGGTCACGGTGAGGCGCCCGGAAGGCTTGCTTTTCCTCGTTTTCGTCGCTCCTGATCGAGACTTTCGAAATTATGAGAATACATTTCAGGACATGCTTTATTCGGTCCGCCTCCGCCGATAAAACTCGGTGATTACGGGTGCCGTTGGCATGGTTTTGAATTCGTCGGGCTTAATGCTGAAAAGAAGAATACACAATACTGGAGATAAGAGAAATGAAACCGATTAGCTGGATTGGAATTGTATTAATCGTGCTGGGTGCACTGGCCCTCGCCTACCAGGGCATCAGTTACACCCGCACTGAAAAGGTGCTTGATTTGGGACCGTTGCAAGCCACAACAGAAACGCAAGAACGGATTCCAGTTCCTCCGATACTGGGAGGAATCGCCATTATTGGTGGAGTTGTGCTGCTGGTAGCAGGTGCAAGGCGAAGAGTTAAGCAATGACACGGATTCCGCTAAGAAGAAGACCTCACTTGAGGTCTTTCATCAATAAAAAAATAAGGGGCAGCCCTTCTGAGGCCTGCTCCATAAAAAAGGAGGTTCATTATGCCGTTAATTCAACTTGTCATGGTTCTAGTCGTGGTTGGTGTTCTGCTTTGGCTGGTTAACAGCTTCATACCAATGCAGAGTTCAATCAAGAAGATCCTCAATGCGGTTGTGGTAATCGCCCTGGTCCTGTGGCTCCTGAACGTCTTCGGCCTCTTCAGCTCTCTCAGTCAAATCAATGTGGGCTAGGTAGAACCAAGTATTTAATGTTGTCTATATGAAAGAATGTGGAAAAATGAAAACTTTAAACGTGTTTCTGGTCTTATGCGGCCTTTCCTGCAGTTTACTGGTTGCCCAGTCGCCGCAGGCATCCGATTCGACCCAACAGTCGTATCAAAACCAAACAAACAGTTCAATACCTGTCTATCGGGTTACCGTGATCGCGCGGACGATGAAGGCAATCAACTATCAACACCGTAACGGCGCCACAAAAATCAATTTGCTCGGCACTGATCTCCAGCCGGCGGCACGTGCCGAGGCCAAGGTGGAAAGCAAGCAAGGCTATATAGAGATCGAAGTGGAGTTCGATGATATGCATCCGGCCAGCCAGTACGGAAACGAATACCTCACTTACGTGCTGTGGGCAATCACTCCGGAAGGCCGAACGTCCAACCTGGGTGAACTTCTCCTGAATGGAACCAAGGGCAAGCTGAATGTGACCACGAAGTTGCAGATGTTCGGCCTCGCAGTGACGGCAGAGCCTTACTTCGCCGTAAGCATGCCAAGTAATCTGGTCGTGATGGAAAACGCGCTGCGCGAGGACACAAAGGGCAAAATTGAGGAGATGGATGCCATGTATGAATTGCTCGAGAGAGGCGAGTATAATCGCTTGGCGAATCCCCTGGCGCTGAAAATCGATTCGGATGTGCCGCTGGAACTCTACGAGGCCCGCAATGCCGTCCAAATCGCTCGAGTTGCAGGTGCGGACAGTTTCGCCTCCGACACCTTTTCCAAGGCAAAAAGCAGCCTGAATCAGGCCGAGTCTTACCAGGCGCGCAAAATGGGCCGCAAACAGGTAGTCAGGGCTTCACGGGTGGCCGTGCAGACAGCTGAGGATTCCAGAGCCATCGCCGTCCAGATTCAGGAAGAAGAGCGCATTGCGAGCGAGCGCCGGGCCGGCGCGGCCCGTGAAGCCTCAGCCAGGGCCGAAGCCGAAGCCGAGGCACGTTTGAGAGTGCAGGCGGAAAACGAACAGAGAATAGAGGCCGACAAAAGGGCACGTGCTGAGTCTGAAACCGCGACAGTCAAACTCAAGGCAGAGGCAGCGCGAGATGCCGCCGAGAAAGAAGCAGATCGCATCCGGCACGAGAACAATATGGCGCGAGTTGCCGCTGATAGAGAGGCAGATCGTATCCGGCGCGAGAACGATGTTGCGAGAGACGCAGCCAAGGCCCGGGCCGATCAGGCAGCCCGCATGGCAGCCCAGGCCGAGGCTGAAAGGATTCTGGCGGCTTCTCAGGAAGCCGAACGTCTGCGCCTGAACTCCGAGGCTGAAAAAGCGGTGCTCCGGGCTCAGCTGTTGAGCCAGTTCAACACAGTTCTCGAGACTCGCGATACGGCCCGCGGCCTGATCGTGAACATGTCGGATGTTCTTTTTGACACGGCCAAATACTCCCTGCGGCCCGCGGCAAGCGAGCGGCTGGCCAAGGTGGCCGGAATTCTTCTGGGACACTCAGGTTTGAAGCTTGAGGTCGAAGGCCATACAGATAGTGTGGGTGGTGAGGCTTACAACCAGCTCCTCTCTGAACAGCGTGCTGATTCGGTTCGTGACTATCTCATCGAACAGGGGATTTCAGGAGAGAGCCTGTCTCCAGCCAAAGGGTTTGGAAAGTCACGACCTATTGCCACAAACGATACTGCCGCAGGCCGGCAAAGTAATCGCCGCGTAGAACTCATTGTTTCCGGCGAGCTTATCGGTACGCAGATCGCTCTGTCAGATGATTCAATGTAAAAAGCGGGGACAGTCATTTTGGTCTGCATAACGTTTTGAATACCAAGGTGACGGAGGTGGAGCACGGCGGCGGTCTGCGGGTTTGGATTCGACGATAACCGTAAACCGGGCACAAGAGAAGCCGGGAGCGCACGGCTCCACCGATCTTCCGCGGGATTATGTCCCGAGATCAGCCGTTGGGACCGGCACCTTAATTTCCCGGCGATATCGAACCCAGGGTCCAAGCTGCTGAAAAAATATTTTGATTAGAAATTTATTGGAGTTAACTATCATGAACTTAAAAAAGAAAACCTGGGTATTCGCACTATTTTCCATCCTCCTGGTTCTGGCCTCGCTGGCTTCCTGCAGCAACGGCGAGAAATCCTTCAGCGATGAAATTATTACTGCTGAAAACAAGGCTGAAATCGTCGACAAAGCCAAAACTGACCTGACGGTGGAAGAGGCGCGCCTCCTGGGGAATTATCTAAAGAGATTCTATCCTGGCCTGGCCGAAGATGACCTTCCTTCCGGAAGGACCATTAACCAGATGATCGGGGAGGAAATGGCCCTGATTTCATCAACCAGGCCCGCCTCGCAGTCCTCCCTCCTGACACGGGATTTGCCGCAGCAGGCCGAAACAACGGCACCACCGATGAAAAGCACCGCAGCACCTGCTCCGAAACCGGTTACGTTTACTCCGGAGTCCAGAAGTTCCGCCCGGGCGGAGGCAGCAGCATCCATCCCTGTGGAAGTTATTCCCGAAACCTCTTATCCAGTTTTCGTTGAAATCGTTTCCGGAACTGACATCATGACCAGGCTGGTTGAATCACTGAGCACCAAAACCGCCCAGAACGGGGACCATTTTGAAATGGAACTGGCAGAAGACCTGACAGACGGAGAACACCTGATCGCCCCTGAGGGTTCCAGAACCAGGGGGAGGATAATCTCTTCCCAGTCATCCGGAAAGGTTAAAGGGCTGGCAGCAATATCCCTGACCCTCACCGACCTTTTTGTCGAGGGGGAACAGTATCCCCTTCAGGCCGAAACCCTGAACTTCGAGGCGGAGAAAACTACCGGTGAAGACGCCGCAAAAGTCGGCATCGGGGCCGGAATCGGAGCCCTGGTCGGTGCCATTGTTGGCGGAGGCAAGGGTGCGGCCATCGGAGCCGGGGTCGGAGCCGGAGCCGGAACCACTACGGTCCTGGTTACCAAAGGCGATGAACTGGAATTCCCCGTGGAACAGATGTTCCGCTTCCGTCTAACCGAGAGCGCAAAAGTGGAAGTCCTCTGGGATTAGCCGCATATCTCGCCGGTTTTCGCAACGAGGCGGCGAAGACGCCGTACTGCCGTACTGACAAGGCTTGCGACTAAAAGGACCCCGCAGGCGTACTTGACAGTACGGCGAGGAGGATGATGGAGCATAAACGCGGCCAGGACCGGTACCATTTGCCTGACAGAGGGTATTAATCATGCAGGATGACACTCAGAAGGCTGCTGTTGACCGTCAGTCCGCCCTGCTCGCTGTAATCGATAAAGCCATGCTTTCTGAACTTATTCATGAAATGGCTGACTCTCGAGCGGGTTGTGCCCACCATTTCGGCTAAATTTTCCTGACTGACTCTGGGCAGTACAAG
>CAZOGT010000231.1:0-5236 GCA_964579015.1 uncultured Acidobacteriota bacterium
ATTATCGGAAACGTGGAACTTGCCATGGACAGGATCGATGATGTGGATCCCCTGAGGTCGGACCTGGAGAGAATCCACCGATCCGCCCTGCGGTCAGCGGACCTGACCCGGCAGTTACTCGCGTTTGCCCGCAAACAGACCATCGCCCCCAGGGTCCTGGACCTCAACGAAACGCTCCAGGGGATGCTGAACATGCTCCGCCGCCTGATCGGGGAGGATATTGAGCTGGCCTGGATCCCCGGAGAAAACCTCTGGCCCCTGAAGATTGATCCCGCCCAGATTGACCAGGTACTGGCCAACCTGTTAGTCAATGCCAGGGACGCGGTTTCCGGGGTGGGAAAGGTCACTATTGAAACGGCCAATGTCGAGGCTGATCCTGATTACTGCGCCCATAACGCGGGGTTTGTCCCCGGAAGATATGTGACGCTGAGCGTCAGCGACAACGGCTGCGGCATGACGAGTGAGGTCCTGGAAAACATTTTTGAGCCCTTCTTCACCACCAAGAGGAGCGGGGAGGGTACCGGTCTCGGACTCTCGACCGTATACGGGATAGTGAAGCAGAACGGCGGCTTCGTAAACGTGTACAGTGAACCGGGATCAGGCACAATCTTCAAAATCTACCTTGCCCGTTACGAAGGTTCCGAAGAGGCTTTGCCATTCCCCGCGGCTCCCCTGAAATCAAAGGGAGGGACTGAAACCATCCTCGTTGTGGAGGACGAGGAGAGCCTCCTGGTGATGAGCCGGCTGATGCTGGAAAGGCTCGGCTACAGAGTTCTGACTGCAGGCAGCCCCGGGGAGGCCCTGCAGTTGATGGGTGATCGGAGCAACGAAATTGACCTGCTGATCACGGATGTAATCATGCCGGAGATGAACGGCAGGGAATTGTATCAGCGGCTGAAACAGGAGTGCCCCGGACTCAGGACGCTCTTCATGTCGGGATACACTGCCAATGTCATTGCCCACCATGGGGTGCTGGACGAGGACGTCCATTTCATGGAGAAGCCCTTCTCCCTCAAGATCCTGGGAAGCAAGGTGCGCGAAGCCCTGGATGGGGCGTGACGCGCGGCCGTGCCGGCGCGGGCTTCCAGGCCTGCGATCGAGCCTGCCTTCGCCTCTGGAGGTTTCCGCCGGACCTGGGGACCCCCGGTCCGGGAAGGATGGCCTGAAGATCAGCTCCCCTGGGATTTGTCATCAGTTTCCGGCTTGCCCGGAGCCGCCTTTTCCGCAGTCCTCCGGCGGGATTTTCCTGATTTCATCCCGTGTCTCTCCAGGCGTTCCTGCCATTGCCGGCGGGCCATGCTCCGCAGATTGTGCACGGTATCCGTTTCATCGACGATTTCCATTCCGAGCAGGGCCTCAATCAGGTCCTCTATGGTCAGTACACCTTCAGTGCCTCCGTATTCATCCACCACCAGGCTGATATGGGCCTTCTTGCCGATCAATTCCCCCATTGCCGACAAGGCGTTCATGTAGCCGGAAATGATATGGATTTTCCGGGCGATTTCAGCGAGTTTCTGGCTTCCCTGGTCGTCAGCCATCACCTTCAGCACGTCATCCTTGAGAACAAATCCGGTAATGCTGTCGATGCTGGTATGGTACACCGGAATCCGGGAAAAGGGGATTTCTTCGATCTCCCGGTAAAACTCCTCGACACTGGTATCTTCATCCCTCACCACGAGCACTGTTCGAGGAGTCATTATCTCCCGTACGGTTATTTTTTTGAACACCATCAGGTTCCTGATAATCATGGATTCCTGTTGGTCGAGGTAGCCATCCTTTTCAATAATCTCCGCCAGTTTTCTGAGGTCGGATCTGGTGAAGATACTGTCTACTTTCTTTTTTTTCAAAAACTGTGTTATCAGGAGACTGGTCTTAACCAGCGGGTAAAGTATGAATATAAGCCATCTTACAAACCGCAGGCTGATCGGCGTCAGTTCTTTCCAATAGCTTGCTCCCAGGGTTTTGGGGATAATCTCGGAGAAGATCAGGATCAACAAGGTGAGAACAGCTGAAATCAGGGAGAGATAAGCCTGCCCCCAAAGGAGCTGGGCCTGGGCCCCGACCCCGGCCGCACCCAGGGTATGGGCAAAGGTATTCAATGTCAGGATGGCGGATATTGGCTGATCAATATTATCCCGCAAGCGGATCAGGTCTTTGCTGTATGGAGAATTTTCTTCAATCCCCAGAGTGATGTATGTCGGCGGGATGCTTAACACTACCGCTTCAAGGATTGAGCATATGAACGAAATCGCCAGTGCAAGGAACAGGTAAAATAATAGTGTGGACATATTACAAGGCTCCCTTCCATTATTACCATATCCTTGGGAGCAGGGCAATTATCTTGCATGCAAAATGATGGGCGACCTGCGTCCGGGAGAGGTCCTGAACGATACTGAAGTGAAACATCGTATGACAGAACAGCATAACAGGTTTGAGTATAAGCCGGATATCTAAACAGTTGTCCAGGCAGCGTTCAGGCGATTATTCATAACCGTTTTGCAAAAGGATGTTCAGATTCATGAAAGATGCCGGGGGAAAAGAAAAGAAACAAAATCGACTGGCGGACAGCCGGAGCTTATACCTGCTTCAGCATGCCGGGAATCCGGTGAACTGGTATCCGTGGGGGGAAGAGGCCTTCAGGAAAGCGCGGGAAGAGGATAAGCCTGTTTTCCTTTCTATTGGCTATTCTACCTGCCACTGGTGCCATGTCATGGCCCACGAGACTTTTGAGGACGATGATGTAGCCGCTATGCTCAACCGGGATTTTGTCTCAATCAAGGTTGACAGGGAAGAGCGCCCGGACGTTGACCAGGTTTACATGAATGTCTGCCAGGCCCTCACCGGAAGGGGCGGATGGCCGCTGTCAGTCTTCATGACCCCGGAAAAGGAGCCTTTTTTTGCAGGCACCTATTTTCCAAAGGATGCCCACATGGGAATGCCCGGTTTCAAGGATGTATGCTCCACCATTTCCGAAGCCTGGGATCATCAAAGAGGCCGGCTGGAGGAATCGGGCAAGAGGATTACCGCTGCTATCCAGCCTGCTGATGAAGGGCCGGGACAGGGGATCGGCTTGAATACTCTTGAGGCATGTTTCCGGGATTTTCAAAGGGCATATGATTCTAAATGGGGAGGATTCGGGCCGGCTCCCAAGTTTCCGATTCCTCACAACTGTTCATTCCTGTTGAGGTGGCATGCGCGAAGCGGGGATGGAACTGCTGTGGCTATGGTGGAGAAGACCCTTCAGTCGATGCGGCATGGCGGTATCTTTGATCATCTGGGTTATGGTTTCCATCGCTATTCGGTTGACGAGCGGTGGCTGGTCCCGCATTTTGAAAAAATGATTTATGACCAGGCACTCCTCATCCTGGCCTATGTTGAAGCCTGGCAGGTGACGGGGAACGATTTTTACAGCCGGGTGGTTAAGGAGACAGCGTCATACGTTCTGAGGGACATGACCAGTCCGGAGGGAGGTTTCTATTCCGCTGAGGACGCAGACAGCGAGGGGGAGGAGGGTCTCTTCTATGTCTGGAAGCCCGGGGAGGTTCTTGAGCACCTGGGCGAGGAGGAAGGCGGCCTTTTCTGCAGGTTCTATAATATAACCTTGGAAGGCAACTTCGAAAAGGGTCTCAGCATTCCCCACATCACTGAGACTGTCGAATCCTTTGCCGCAACTGAAGCAATGCCGGCGGAAACTCTCAGGGTTAGACTGGAGGAAAGCCGGAAGCGGCTATTTGAATTAAGGGAACAGCGAATCCGACCCCTCAGGGATGACAAGATTGTTTCCGGCTGGAACGGGCTGATGATCGCAGCCCTGGCCCGTTCATACCAGGCCCTCAGGGACCCGGGGTTTCTTCATGCAGCCCGGGGCAGTGCTGATTTTGTCCTGGCAAAGATGAGGGGAGGCGGGGGACGACTCTACCGCCGCTACCGGGAGGGGGACCTGGCGGTCCCGGGATTCCTGGAGGACTATTCCTTCCTGGTGTGGGGGCTGATTGAACTGTATGAGGCTGATTTTGAGGCACGGTACCTGGAGGAGGCGCTGGCGCTCACCGACGCGATGATCGACCTTTTCCTTGATCGTTCGGCAGGGGGCTTTCATTTTTCCGGAAGGGACGCTGAACAGCAGATCTCCCGGTCAAAGGATATTTATGACGGCGCGACGCCCTCGGGAAATTCGGTTGCGGTCATGAATCTGCTGCGCCTGGAGAGGATGACGGGCAGGGCGGACTTGAGAAGGGTTGCGGAGAAGGCTATCAGGGTATTTTCCTCCCGGGTCGAATTGAACCCGGCAGGGTTCACCCACTTTTTATCGGCTTGCGGCTTCAGCCTCGGGCCCTCACATGAAATTATTGTCGCGGGTGACTACAAGGGCCAGGATGCCGTGGAGATGCTCCGGACTCTTCAGCAGGCATTCATTACCAATAAAGTGCTCCTGTTCAGGGGAAAGGCAGGCGGTTCCAGGAATATTGACGAGATTTCCGGGTTTGCCGGGGAAATGGGTCCGGTCCCTGACCGGGCAAAGGTCTACTGGTGCGAAGATTTCACCTGCCGGGAACCGATTACCTCGGTCGAAGAGTTGAGGGAGGCTATCTCTGACGGTACTGCCCGGGTATGCCTTTATCCCTGCCGGATTGCCCCGGATAAATGGGGCTGGTACTGAAGTCCTTCAAATTTTCTGCTGGAAGAGGCTGATAAAGGAGTAGGCAAGAATAGAGGTGGCGCCTCCCAACACCGTCCCCCAGACAATATCTACGACAGTCACCAAGACCGGCCAGTCCTGCAGGGTGGCCAGGTTGGTCAGGTCATAGGTCATGTAAGTGATAAATCCGAAGAAGAAGCCCGCAAACAGTGCATAGCGCCAGCTTTGCTGCTCCAGCGCGGGCTGGACGACAAAGACCAGTATCCCGACGACATAGAGGAGATAAAAAAGAATCGCGGCAGTCCAGTTGGGATTGCTTTTCATTATGAATCCGATCTGGTTACGGTAAAATGCCCGGGCCACGAAACCGAGCCAGATCAAATCCACGGCCATAAAACAGACGAAGGTAATGAGGTAGTTGCGAAGGATTACCATAAAAGCCTCCTTTGTTCTCCTGGAGCTGTTTATCCTCTGACTGTATTTAACCGGGAGTGAACGTGCGTTGTCAATGAATATTCGTAGCGGAGTATCCTCATTTTTCGCGGGTGAGAAGGATTTCAAATCGGGGGCGGTATCTGAAGAATGATGAGCCTGCCA
>CAZOGT010000232.1:0-5220 GCA_964579015.1 uncultured Acidobacteriota bacterium
CCATTGCGTAATCAGCTGCGGTTTTACCCATGATATCGTCCAGGCTGGCATCCGCTCCCGCTTCCAGGAGAATCTCAGCTGTATCCGCTTGTCCCTTGGAAGCGGCATGCATCAAGGGCGTTCCCTTGTTGGCGTCAGCCATATCCACATCCGCACCTGCTTCAATAAGGGCCTTTACCGATTCAACATCACCCTTTCCTGCAGCTCCAACCAGCGCCGACCAACCGGCTTTCGCCTTAATTGCAGGGTCCGCGCCTCCATCGAGCAGGGCCTTAACAGCCCCGGGTCTGTTATTGGAAGCCGCGGCCATCAGGGCCGTCCAGCCTTCATCGTTGGCATCATCAACATCAACCCCTGCCTCAATCAGGGCATCAATGGCTTCAACTTTACCTTCCCTTGCGGCCCACATCAATGGAGTGGTCCCGCTTTTATCACTCACTTCCAGAGAAGCCCCGGCATCAACCAGCACCTTGACAGTTTCGGCGTTTCCGTTATAAGCGGCCCACATCAGAGCCGTCCGTCCATTATCATCTTTGACGTCAACGCCGACTCCTGCTTCAATCAGCAACTCGGCGGCATCTGAGTTCCCCCCTGAAGCGGCCCAGGCCAGGACATTCCGGCCATCCTGGCTGGTACTGTTGAGATCGGCCCCCTTTTCCAGGAGCAGCCGCACGGTGGAGACAGGACCCTCATTGGCGGCAGCCAGAAGAGCGGTCTTTCCGTCTTTGGCTTTGGCTGACAGCTCCGCCCCTTTTTCAAGAAGCAGGCTTACCACCTCGGTATTCGGACCTCTCGCAGCATACATCAAGGTGGTACTTCCGTCCCTGCTTACAGCTGCAAGGTCCGGACCGTGGCCGACAAGTGTCTCTACAATCTCAAGATTCCCCTTGGAAGATGCCCACATCAATGCGGTTCTGCCCAGACCGTCAGTTGCTGCCAGGTCCGCTCCGGCCTCGGCCAGGTATGCAGCGACTTCCACTAATTCATTCTCCGCGGCATGCATCAGGGGAGTAAGCCCGTCAAAATCAGGCAGGTCAAGATCAGCACCCTCATCCGCCAACACCTGGACCACTTCGGGTTTTCCATTCATAACACTTAATGCCAGGGCTGTTCTTCCTGACCGGTCCTGGGAATCCACGTCGGCGTCAGCCGCCAGAAGAGCCTCCACAGCATCCAGGTGCCCTTCTTCAGCGGCAAGCATCAAGGGAGTTTTCCCGTCTTCGGTTTTAAACTCGATGTCGGCACCCTTTTCCAACATGGAGACGATTTTTTCGGTGTCACCCTGCTGCGCCGCGGATACCAGTTCAGCCGTAGGGTCACTGACACATCCAGTTAGAGACAGAGCCCCCAGTAGAATCACTGGAATAATTATCCTGACAAATAACCTCATCATATCCTCCATCGCCTGTCTTCACAGGTATTTTTCTGATTCACAAGCCTGAAAGAGACTCGTCCTTCTTCTATTTACTAAATCATGTTCAAACTAATATTCTATCATCCTGATTTTAAATATTTGGAAAAAAGATGTTCATTCCGGGAAGATAGCGTAACATAAGATCTGGCAGTCCGGGACAGCCCCCTGCCTTCGCGTTTTCCCGAAAAAAAATTTACACTTGCACCTGGTCAGAAAGACATCCGGGAGGGACAGATGATTACTAGAGAAGAGGCCCTTGATTACCATTCGAAGGGCAGAAAAGGAAAGATAGAAGTTAATGCTACCAAACCATGCGTCACCCAGAAAGACCTGTCCCTGGCCTATACCCCGGGCGTGGCGGAACCCTGCCTGGAAATATGGAAGAACCCGGAAGACGTTTACAAATATACCGCCAAAGGAAACCTGGTAGCGGTTGTTTCGAATGGGACTGCTGTGCTGGGGCTGGGAAATATCGGACCGGAAGCCGGAAAGCCGGTAATGGAAGGCAAAGGTGTCCTTTTCAAACGCTTCGCGGATATTGATGTGTTTGATATTGAAATAAAAAGCGAGGATCCCGAGGAAGTGATCCGGACCGTTGAACTCCTGGAGCCGACATTCGGAGGGATCAACCTGGAGGATATCAAGGCTCCAGAGTGCTTCATGATCGAGAACAGGCTTAAGGAATCCCTTGATATTCCGGTGTTCCATGATGACCAGCATGGCACTGCCATCATAGCCGGAGCAGGGCTTATCAATGCTATAGACTTGGTTGGAAAGGATTTTTCCACTGTTCGCCTGGTTGTCAATGGCGCCGGCGCCAGCGGAATCTCCTGTGCGAAGTTTTACCGCCAGCTGGGCCTCAGAATGGAAAACATCACCATGTGTGACAGCAAGGGGGTTATCTACAAGGGCAGGACTGAAAACATGAACCCTGACAAGGAAGCCTTTGCCGCTGAAACCGAAGCACGGACCCTGGGGGAGGCCCTGGAAGGGGCTGATATCTTCCTGGGCCTTTCAATCGGAGGATGTGTATCCAGGGAGATGGTCGCAAAAATGGCGGACAATCCAATCATTTTCGCCATGGCCAACCCGAATCCTGAGATAACCCGCGAAGATGCGCTCGCAATCAGGCCGGATGCCATAATGGCGACGGGCCGTTCAGATTATCCGAACCAGATCAATAACGTCCTCGGCTTCCCCTTCATCTTCCGTGGAGCTCTGGATGTCAGGTCAACAACCATCAACGAGGAGATGAAGATGGCCGCGGCAAAGTCACTGGCCGATCTCGCCAGGGAGGAAGTCCCGGTCTCGGTCCTGGATGCCTACGGTCTTGAATCCCTTACCTTCGGGCCCGACTACATAATACCCAAACCTTTTGATCCCAGGGTTTTTGTCTGGGAATCGGCGGCCGTTGCCCAGGCCGCCATGGAATCAGGCGTTGCCGGAATCCGGGTCGACATCAATGATTACCGGGCCTCCCTGGAAAAAAGGCTGGCTGCCGGATTCTGAGCCTGTCCCGCAAAAAAAGGGGCAGGCTCATCCCGGAAATACTGAATTGGCTGCCGGGACAAAACGACCCTCATCCGGCCGCTCTAGCCCCCTGGCAGAGGCATCGGATATCCGTTCCCCTCCTTTCCTGTCGATGCCGGGCGGCTGATCAACGGTTCACCTACCCGGCAATTGACATCCGGGGGATCGCTCAACTAAAGTCACCTGAATGTCATTTTCACCCTCTGAGCTTATGCAATTACCAAGGGACACCAGAAGCCTCCCTGTCCAGGCCGGGATCCTGCTCGTTGTTTTCTCGGCTTCCCTAATCAACCAGCTCCCGGTGCTGATTCCCGCCGCCAGGCCATATCTGGGGCCTGTCGGAACTTCCGATGTATTCTCCTCAATCATCCTCTTCTCCGCTCCCTTTGTTTTTCTCGGCTATTCCCTGGCGACCCGTGGGAGACACCTTAAAAACGGCTGGTTTGAGCTGCTTTACGGCTCAATCGTCATCATGAACCTGGCCTCCTATTTCTCGAAAAACGGGGGGTTTCAACCGGACCACCCCATTCTTTCCAGCCTCGGCGCGTTTTATGTGTTCATGCTGGTAAGGAACCTTCCTTCCCGCTGGCTGCACGAGAACACCCTGCTCCTGATCCTGATCCCCGTAATCCCGACCATTGCCGAAGCTTCACATGGGCTGCTGCAGGCTGTCAACGGACATCTTCCGGTCACGGCCTCCTTTTTAAACTACAATTTCCTCGCCATGTTCCTGGCGATGAGTATCCCCCTCACAGCATCCCAGGTTTTGGCAGGCAGACGGGGCCCGACCTACAGGGTTACTGCAATTCTCCTGACCCTTTTTCTCCTGTTCATCCTTCTGCTGACCACTTCCCGGACTGCGGTCTGCGGAGTGCTTCTGGCCATGGGTTCAGCACTCACCGTATACTTCCTGCCCCTCCTGGGGGAGATATGGAGACGGTGGCGTCTGCCTGCGAGGATCGCGGCGGCATCGGCATTCCTTGCAGCCTGCATAACCGGTGCCTATTTTATCTATGCTTTCCGGCCCCTTTCAATCTGGGGCAGAGCTCTACTGGTTAAAATCGGCACCTATATTTTTTCTCAGAACATTCTCACCGGAATAGGGTTCGGAGAGATTTCCAATACCCTGGCAAAATACCAGGAAGAATATTTCGGCCTGGGGCGGGGCAACGGGCTGGATCAACTCCTGGCAGGTAATCCGGGGGCGGTAACCAGCATCTACCTGGAATCTGCGGTAGAAAGCGGAATTCTGGGCCTTTTGCTCTACATCCCGTTCTGGTTCCTGATTCTGCGGATGGCTTTTTCCCTGGTCAGCGCTCCGGAATCGCGGGAAAGCAGGCCTGCAGAGCATGGCTGCCCCTACGCTTCCCTTAAAACCCTGGGCCTCAGGCTGCTCAAGGGAGAGAGCAATGGCATGATCAGATTCGGGGCAGGCTCTGCGCTGCTTCTTTACATGATCATGTCATTCCCCTATTCGCCCTCCAGGGTCATTGAAGTGTCTATTTATTTCAATTACATCCTGGGAATCGCGGTTTTCCTTTTTGAGTCTCCAAATCCTAATGGTCCGGAATCCTCGCAGGGGATGAAAAAATGACAACAACTGGAATAAAAACATACTTCGTCATCGGCATCACCGCAATTGCCTGCGTGATTGCGGCCGGCTTTGGGTTGGCTCGATGGAATACTTACCTGGCCTGGCAGGATTACAACAAGGGCAAGGAGATGATATCCGAAGAAGAGAACACTGATGAGGCTCTCGATCTCCTGGCAAAGGCAGGTCTAACCCTGTCCAGGGACAAAAAATTCATTGAAGGATACGGGAGTATCCTGGAGGGCCTGGGCAGACATGATGCTGCCATTGCCCTTTATGAAGAGGCTCTCGAAGCAATCTATATTCCTTCATTGCTGGAACGGATCTCCGCTCTTTACCTTGAGAAGGGAGACTTCCGGCAGGCCATTGAATATTCCGAAAAGGCCCTTAACATCCTCCCCTGGAAGCTCTCCCCCAGGTTCAGGCTGGCATCCGCCCATCTTGGCAGCGGGGACCTGGAAAAGGCCTTTGCATACGCCCTGGATACAATAATCACCCCGATGAAGGTTTATTCCGCCCGGGGGCTGGAGCTTAAGCAGAAGGCAAGGGAAATGTTGACGGTCTCCGTCCCTGATGAAATGCCTGCGGAGAAAAATATGAGATCTATCCTTTCCGGTATCAAGGATCCAGGATGCAGCCTCAGGCTCAGGACCGCCTTGCTGGCTGCAGGAGAGAACAGGGGCGA
>CAZOGT010000233.1:0-5208 GCA_964579015.1 uncultured Acidobacteriota bacterium
AGGTTTCAGTCCTCCTGGGACGCATGCCTTCGGCCGTAGGCTACCAGCCCAACCTGGCTTCTGAAATGGGCGAGCTGCAGGAGCGCATCACCAGTACCAAAAATGGATCAATTACCTCCATCCAGGCCATCTACGTTCCTGCTGACGACTATACCGACCCGGCCCCGGCCGCAGCCTTTGCTCACCTGGACGCGACCACCAACCTGGAGAGGTCCATTGCCGAAATGGGCATCTACCCTGCGGTTGATCCCCTGGCCTCCACCAGCCGGATCCTCGATCCCAGGATCATCGGGGAAGAGCACTATTCAATCGCCCGGGAAGTGCAGAATATACTGCAGCGGTACAAGGATATGCAGGACATTATCGCCATTCTCGGGATGGACGAGCTTTCTGAAGAAGACAAGCTGATTGTCAACAGGGCCAGGAAGATCCAGAGATTCTTCTCCCAGCCCTTCTACGTGGCCGAGCAGTTTATCGGGGTCCCCGGAAAATACGTCCCGATCCAGGATACGCTCAGGGGTTTCAAGGAAATCTGTGATGGTAAACATGATGAGGTCCCGGAACAGGCTTTCTATATGGCGGGAGACATCGACGAAGTACTGGAAAAAGCAGAAGAAATGAAAAAGGCCTAGACTATGGCGGATAAGATAGAACTGGAAATAGTAACCCCTGATGGACAGGTTTTTGCCGGAAAAGTAGACGGAATTACGATCCCGGGAAGCTCCGGGTACCTGGGCATCCTGCCCGGACACGCTCCCCTGGCCACAGAACTCAGGATCGGAGTCATAACTATCCGGGTGGATAATTCTGAAAGCAGGCTTTTCTGCGCCTGGGGTTTTGCTGAAATTCTTGGAGACCGGGTGTCAATCCTGGCGGACAGGGTTGAAAAGCCTGAGGAAATTGATGTCGAAGCAGCCCGGGAGGACAAAGCACGAGCCCAGGCAATCCTTGACGCCAAGGACGAAGACGCCGATTTCCAGGAAGCCTTGAATCTCCTGGATGCTGCCAATTCCCGGCTGGAGATCGCCGGGTAAACCGTTTCCTGAGACCTGCCTCCCCGGGACCCCGGGCCGGCCGCAAAAGCTGGTTAACCGAACGCTTTCTTTCTGTTATAATATCCGGCACATCTCGTGAAATGGGGGATGGTGTAATGGCAACACGCATGGCTCTGGACCATGTTATCGGGGTTCGAATCCCTGTCCCCCAGCCAGCCCCTCCGCGGCCCTTCGGGCTGCGCAGGCTCTTTACCAATTACGGGGGCAGAGACGACGGCTCTTTACTAAAGAAGGGACAAAAGGGACTATAGGGACACAAGGGACCCAGCCTTCCTGCAATAATGTTCAAATTAAGTCATAATTGCCTGCATGAAGATAGCCATTGCCGGGGCCACTGGAATGATCGGGTCCTGCGTAACAGAAAAGCTAAGGGATAAAGGGCATACACTTCTCCTTTTCACAAGGAAGCCGAATCCGCCCCTGGGCCTGGATGACCAGCCTGAAATCAGCTGGATCCGGGCTGAGCTGGAGAGTGAAGTCCCCTCGGGCGCCCTTGACGGGATTGATGCCCTGGTTAATCTTGCTGGTGCGAGGATCAAAGGCGGAAGATGGCCCCGCTCCCACAAAAAAGATATTTACAACAGCAGAATCCATATCACCCGGAATCTCGTCCGGGCCATGCGGCAGAGCAGCAGCCCCCCCGGAGTGTTTGTCTCCGCTTCAGCCACCGGGTTTTACGGGAACCGCGGAAATGAAATCCTCACCGAGGATTCCGGGAACGGGGAGGGTTTTTTGGCCGGCGTGACACATGACTGGGAGGCTGAAGCCTTGCAGGCTGAAGCCATCGGCTCCAGGGTCGTGCTTCTCAGGAGCGCCCCGGTCCTCTGCGCCAGGGATGGAGCCATTCCGGAAATCATCAAGTCCTTCAAGATGGGATTCGGGGGCGCCCTGGGACCCGGAACCCAGTGGATGCCCTGGATCCATATTGAAGATGAGGCCTTAATGATAGCCTGGGCCCTTGAAAACCATCTTGTCAGTGGAGCCCTTAATGCGTCATCTCCTGATCCCAGGACCAATCATGATTTCATGCGGGCGATCGCTGAGAATCTGGGGAAACATCTCCTGATGAATGTTCCGGCCGCGGTTTTGAAGCTCGCACTGGGTGAAATGGCAAAGGAGATGCTCCTGTCCAGCCAGCGGGTGATGCCTGAAAAGGCCCTTAACTCAGGATACACATTCAAGTTTCCCACCCTGGAGCAGGCTCTCCTGGACCTGCTCTGATCACTTGATTGCCCAGTGCCCGATTGAGAAGCCGACCAGGCTTCCGGTTACAACATCGGAAGCATAATGGTTTCCCGAACTGATCCTGGAGAATGAGACCAGGCCGGCCAGGGGATAGGCGACCCAGGGAACCCATTTCCTGTCCCTGTAATGCCGCACCGTGATTTCCGCCATGGTCCAGGCAATTACCGAATGGCCGGAAGGAAAGGAATTTCCCCCTTCCCAGAAGTCATAGGTCCTGCCGGTATGAGGGCGCTCGCGCCCGGCCACCAGCTTTGTTGCCCTGGCGACAATAAAGGCGTTGAGTGCCCCTTCCGACAGTTTCCACCCGTATTCTGAAAAGGAACTGCTTTTGGAGATCGTTCCAGCGGCCAGGGCGGCAACCGGGTAGAACCATGTAACCATTTCCATTGTATCTGAAGCAAACACCCTGTTCAGGTCGGCAAAGGATTCATTCTCCCTCATGCTTTGACTGAACCCGTCATCAAGCAAGAATGACCCGGCAGCCGCACCCGAAAAGATCCACGCTGAAGGATCATTCCAGGTCTTCTTGCGGAAGGGGGCGCTCCAGATGGCCTTTTCCTCTTCCCAGACGTTGGAAATGAACGACGAGAGGTCGCGCTCTTCCTCTGTTACCTGCTCCTCACCGAGCAGCGGGGCAACGGAACAGGTCAGGATAAAAAGGCAGAGATGAAAGATGAATGTCAGCCGGATCAGCTGGTTTTTTCCATGCATTCAATTATTTCCCTGGCCTCAGCCTTTACCTTGCGGACGAACTTTTCCGGGCTTAGAGGTTTTGCGTGGGGTGAGGATCCCAGCACCAGCCTGGATGAGAATTCGAATGAATCACAATACCTGGTCAGGACTACCCCGCCCTCTTCACTTTCCCGGACCCGGGACGGCCATTCTTCCCTGATCCAGGGGGCCAGGTAGCTGTCAAAGTAGATTTCAACTTCATATTGTCCTGAAAATTTTTCCGGGCTCTGGTCCCGGCTGTACTTTTCGGCATCGAAATCCCTGGGGTAATCAAACGTTTTACCCGTGTCCTCAACGGACTGGATCCTCTCAAAACGGAAAGTTCGGAGGTCTTTCCGGAGCTCGCAATGCCCGGTAAGATACCAGTTGCCAAGGTTTTTATTCAGGAGGTAGGGCCTTATGATCCGGGGGCTGGTCTGGTTTTTATTAAGGGAATAATAATTAATCTTCAGCTTTCGGTGGGCGGCAATAGCCTCCCTGATGATGCTGAAATATTCCGAAACCAGCCGGGTCGGGTTGTCAAGGAGTACCATTTCCCGGAGGGGGGTGTACTGGTCTACCGAGTCCTTGATGGCATTCTCCATCTTGGTTTTCAGGGATTGGACACTGGCTATATCAACCTCGGGATCCAGGAGTTCCAGGGAGAGGAGAATAGCAATGGCTTCAGGCTTGGTGAAGCGCAGGGGCCGGTTTAACTTCTGGTCAAATTCAATATAGACCTTTTTGTTGTCAACGTAGATGTCCACGTAGTCATCAGGCTTGAAAGGCGGCTTCCCGACCAGGCTGATGAAGTCCAGCTCCTTCATCAGGGTGCGGGGCTTCATTCCTACTTTTTCCGATAGTTCTTCAACAGTGATCCCCTGGTTCTGAGACACGATGCTCATGATCGAGAGTACTCTGTTGATCCTGCTGGCTACATTCATAATAGGCTTCTCAAGGCTTTCGCCGCCTTTTCTCTGACTTCATCAGGCTCCAGTATCAGAGCGTCCTGCTTCTGGGTCAGGACCCAGGAAATCAGCCGGTCCATGTTGGTGACCCTGATCATGTAGGTGTTTTCCTTTACCTTCTCAGCTCCAGGTATTTCGGGAAGCAACTCATTCAGGCGATGCTCGGACAACCCGATAACCACGTCTATCGGAGGATGCTTATAGATATCCCAGGGCTGCTTCTGGTAGTTCTTGAGCGAGAATTCAACCGGTATTTCGTAATCAGGCGTGCCGGGCTTCAGCTGGTTTGCCTCTGCTTCTTCAATCCTGGTCAGGACAAAGGCACGGATATCCTCTCGCAGCAGGTCCCATCCCACCATGGTCCAGCGGCCTTTCCGCAGGATCAGTCCGTAAGGATAGACTTTTCGTTCAGTCCGCTCCCCGGTTGAAAAGGCGTGGTAGGTAATCTTAAGTGCCTTGCGCTTGTCCAGGGCCGCCTGGATCTGGTCAAGGATCACCTGCTGGGCCGCAGCCCGCCTGTCATCAGAATAATATCGGATCTGGATTTCTTCCGGGCTCCGGTAAAGCGGGTCCTGGCTGCTTGCAACCTTGGACAGGGCCTGGTCGAGCTGCTCGCGGTAAGGGAAATTTTCATTCTCAATCAATGCTTCAGCTGCCAGCATCAGCAGGGACAACTCCGGAGGAGAAAACCTGACCTCCGGGAGGAACAGCTTTTCCTTGTCTATAATGTACCCGTCATTGCCAATGTCGCTTCCGGCCCGATAGTCTATCGGAATGCCCAGGGATATCAGTTCGGCCTTGTCCCGCTCAAACTTCCGCTGGTTTGATTCCTCGATTCCTTTGGAATAGTCTTCCGGAAAATAGTTTTTAATCTGGCTCCAGGAAACCGGTTCCCTGGCATTCAGCAAGTACGCAATCAGGTCGAGCAGCCGTTCAGTTCGATTCACGGATCAAGTGTATGGGAAGAGGATGCCCGGAATCAACCGGAATAATGCTCTTTTGATTCGATTTCACACCGGAGTTCAGTATAAAATATTAACCCTAAACAAGAAGAATCAGGATACCGATTTTCGATTAATTTTTTTTTGCTATTATAGGTCGTGACAGGAGGTTAGATCAGATGGCTTTTGTGATTACTGAACCATGCATTGGAACCAAGGACGCATCCTGCATTGATGCCTGCCCGGTTGACTGCATTCATCCCCGTGATGACGAGGATGATTTTGATG
>CAZOGT010000234.1:0-5180 GCA_964579015.1 uncultured Acidobacteriota bacterium
AGTTCGCTCACGGTGGGTCCAGGCTTTGGATCATTTGATAACGGAAGGACAGGGGATTTCCGGAACTCCAGGGTTGTCTACAGGAGGAATGGGGTCGTAGAATCTTATGATGAAGGGGATATAGAAAAGGGAATAAGGGAGATTGACCGAGGTTCCCGCTGGTTTTCCCTTGACAGCAAGTATTTTACCTTTCTTCTACTGGCTCCCGAGAAACTCGGTTCTGTAAGGCTTTCCAGGGAACTGATACTGGTAAGCGGCGGTCAGGCTGTCGCTGAGAACGGTGATGAAACCCCTTTGCTGAAGGCTGAAGTCGAGATGCCGGTCGAGGAGGGCGTTGCCCTGTTCCTTGGCCCAAAAAAGACTGATCTGCTTCATGAAATGGACCCGTCCCTGGTGGAACTCATCGACTATGGATGGTTCGGGGCCATTGTCAGGCCGATGCTGAAGGTACTGCGCTATATCTACGAATATGTCGGTAATTACGGATGGGCCATCATAATCCTCACTTTCCTGATCAACCTGGCGCTGTTCCCGTTGAACTACAAGCAGATGACATCAATGAAAAAGATGTCGGGACTGCAGCCTCAGATGAAGGCTATCCAGAACCGGTACAAGCAGATGAAGAAGGATGATCCCCGGCGGCAGGAACAGAATGCCGAGGTCATGGCCCTATACAAGAAGCATGGTGTAAACCCCCTGGGGGGCTGCCTGCCGATGCTGGTGCAGATCCCGATACTTTTTGCCTTTTACCGGATGCTGGAAGCATCAATTGAGCTTAAGGGTGCTCCTTTTATTTTCTGGATTCAGGATCTTGCCAAACCGGATCCCTATTACATAACGCCTATAGTTATGGGTCTGACCATGGTTTTGCAGCAGAAGATGATGCCCTCAAGTGCTGACCCGATGCAGAAGAAGATAATGACCATAATGCCGATTGCCCTGACCTTCATGTTCCTGGGCATTTCGAGCGGACTGGCAGTATATTTCCTTTTCAGTAATGTATTCCGGATTTTCCTGCAGTTGGGCATGAATAAACTCAGCCCTGAGCTGGCTGATACCGGGAAAGCTGGGGACAAGGAAGCAAAAAAAGAGATTAAAAAGGAAGGCCTGGAGACCGGCCGGAAAAATCGAAAATAGGGGATGGATAGACATGACAGAGATAAATGAACCGGTTGGAATAACAGAAGAGATTGAAAACATGCTGAACAGTCTGCTTGCGGCTTCTTCTTTTAACGTTCAGGCTGTTTTGAAGGAGTCCGGCAACGACATCCATTTCGATATTGAAGGGGAAGACGAAGAACAGATGCTGATGGATGGGGCAAGCCTCCTCTATGCCTTCAATCATTTGATAAACCAGATATATTTTCGCCGGTTGGGCAGGGGAAGAAATATTGTAATAGACTGCCTCAATTACAGGTCTGATCGGGAGCTGGAGCTGCTCCTGATGGCAGACAAGGCCGCAGAGCAGGCGCTCGCCACCGGCCGCAAGCTGGTCCTTCAACCCATGAATTCGGCTGAGCGCAGGATTATTCACTTGAGGCTGGCTGAAGAGGACGGGATCAGGACTGAGAGTGAAGGGACCGGATTGAACCGGAGAGTTTCGATTTTGCCGGTTTGAGTATTGCTGAAGGCGGATGATTAACAGAAAGGCCCCATTCTCAACCGGGGAGCAGTCGGCTTTTGCAGCATCCCCCGGGAATGGCGGATTTTCAAACCTATGCTTCCTGAACAAGACACCATAGCCGCTGTTTCCACTCCCCCGGGAAAGGGAGGCGTTTCAGTTATCAGGATCAGCGGGCCGCTGGCCTGGGAGTTTGCATTTCAGCGGACCCTGCTTAAGCCGAACAACATTGAACCCCGTCATTTTTACCATGCAGCCCTCCGTGAGGGTAAAGATGAACTGGATGATGCCCTCCTGCTTTTTTTTTCCGCCCCGGATTCCTATACCGGAGAAGACGTTCTTGAAGTGCAGTGCCACGGAAGCCCTTTTATCACCGGGAGGATCCTGGAAAGCTGTCTCAAGATGGGCATTCGCAGCGCCCGCCCCGGAGAATTCACGTACCGGGCCGTGCTCCGGGGAAAGATGGACCTGACCCAGGCGGAGGCGGTACGGGACCTGATAGAGTCCAGGACGGCACTTCAGGGCAGAATAGCCCGGGAAATGATCAAGGGCCGCCTCAGGGAGCAGCTCTTTTCCGTGAGGAAAGAACTGATTGCAATTGCCTCCCAGATGGAGACCGCCCTTGAATTCGTGGAAGAGGATGTCAGTCCCCAGGTCCGTCTTGTTCTTCTTGAAAGGATGGATTCAGTGATCAGCATGCTTGCTGAATTAAGTGCCGGCTACCGGCAAGGCAGAATTATCAAGGAGGGGGTCCTGACAGTCCTCGCGGGAACGACAAACACAGGTAAGTCTCTTATTTTCAATGTTTTATCAGAAGAAGACCGGGCCATAGTGACCAGTCACGCCGGAACTACGAGGGATGTAATCGTGGAAGAACTGGACCTGGGTGGAATTCCGTTTCTTCTGCACGATACAGCCGGCATCAGGAGGGATCCCGGAGAAATTGAAGGGATTGGCGCAGCGCGGTCTCTGGAGCATTTTGGCCGGGCGGCCCTGATACTTTTCGTTCTTGACAGTTCCCGGGAATGGAATGAAGATGACGCAAGCTGCTGGAGGCAGATCAGGGAACGGAAGGTGATCCTGGTCGTTAACAAGGCGGATCTGGAGAGGCGCCTGGTTATTCCCGGAGAGGTTGTCGAAGGGTGCCTGGATATGGTGGAGATCTCCGCTTTGCGAGGGGAAAACGTGGAAGCCCTGATCAGATCCATGGTGGACTGGAGCCAAGCCGGGGCCAGGGACCCGGGTGATTCAGTCCTCATATCCAGCGTTCGCCAGAAGGAATGCCTGGATCGCTCCCTGGAAAGCCTGAAGCGGTGCAGGGAAGCCTGCGCCTCCGGAATAAGCGAGGAATACCCTCTCCAGGATCTCAGAAGAACCATGGAAGCCCTTGGCGAGATAACCGGGGAAGTAAGAAGCGAAGAGATACTCGACCAGGTTTTCAGGACATTCTGCATCGGCAAGTAGCGGGGTAGAGGCCGGAGGATGTTTCACGTGAAACATCCGGGCCCTGGTTCAGGGGAGGCGAGGCCTATTTTCCCAGCAGTTCCTCGTAAATTCGGTCTCTTTCTTCGGGGGACTGGTAATAGAAGATTATCCTTCCGGATTTTGCATTGCCCTTGATTTCAATTCTGGTTTTCCAGTATTCTTCCAGTCTTTTCCGGGCCTCCATCACGTTTGGATCAGGAGGGGATGAAGGTTTTTCCTTCTCTTTTTTAAGGATCATGCGCACCTTGTTTTCGGTCTGGCGTACAGAGAGGTCCGACTTGATGATCTCCCTGGCCAGTTGGGACTGGAGCCCCTCTTCCGGAAGGGGAAGCAGGGAGCGGGCATGCCCCATGCTGAGCCTGCCCTCCGTCACCATCTCCTGAATGCCAAGGGGAAGGTGGAGGAGCCTGAGGATGTTTGTAACGGCCACCCTGCTTTTTCCAACTTTTCTGGCGATTTCTTCCTGGGTCAGGGAAAAGTCTTCGATCATCATTTTATAAGCTGCAGCCTCTTCAATGGGGCTCAGGTCGTCCCTCTGGATATTTTCGATAAGCGCAAGCTCCAGGATTTCCTGGTCTCCGACTGACTGGATAATGCAGGGGACCTGTTTCATTCCGGCCAGCTGAGCTGCTCTCCAGCGCCTTTCCCCCGCAATTATTTCGAATCCTTCTTTTGATTTGCGAACCACAATGGGCTGGAGTATGCCGTTGGCCCTGATTGATTCGGCCAGATCATTGAGCTTCTCTTTATTGAAATACTGACGGGGCTGTCTGGGGTTCCTGTGGATTTCTTCAATACCGATTTTTGCCAACGTGCGGGCAGCGGCATCGGGGGAGATTCCAGAGGAGGGAAGGAGGGCGTCAAGGCCTTTGCCTAATGCTTTTCTTTTCATTTCAATGTTCCGGTTATGCCGGTTTACCGGCGGCAACAGCGCTGTTGGTAAGGAGTTCCCTGGCCAGCCTCATGTAGGAATCCGCCCCCTTTGAGCGGGGCTCATACATGATAATCGGTTTACCGAAGCTTGGGGCCTCCGCCAGCCGCACATTTCTGGGGATGATCGTCTCAAACATTTGTTCCCCGAGAAAATCCTTCACGTTTTCAGCTATTTGAGATGAAAGATTCAGCCTTTCATCGAACATGGTCAGCAGGACTCCTTCAATCTGAAGGTCAGGATTGAATCCCTGCCGGATGCGCTCCAGAGTGTTCATCAGGTCTGACAGGCCCTCCAGAGCGAAATATTCACACTGGATCGGGATCAGGAGTGAATCAGCGGCTACCAGGGCGTTCACAGTGAGTATTCCAAGGGAAGGGGGGCAATCGATCAGTATGTATTCGAAAGCATCATCAATGTCCCGCAGGGTGTCCTTGAGGAAGTTGTGCCTGTTTTCCAGGCCGAGCAGCTCCACGCTGGCCCCGGCCAGGTCGCTCCTGGCCGGTATGAGAAACAGGTTCTCCGTTTCAGTGGGATAAACAGCCTCACTTATCGGAATATCTCCGCAGAGTACATCATAAATGGTATGGTCGAGGCCGGCCCGGTCAAAACCAAGTCCGGCTGTGGCATTCCCCTGAGGGTCGAAGTCGATTAGCAGGGTTCTGGCCTCGGCCGAGGCCAGTGAAGCCGACAGGTTGATCGCCGTGGTGGTCTTTCCTACGCCGCCTTTCTGGTTCGCTACAACTATCTTTCGTGCCATACAGCAGATAAGATAACACAAAAGAAGAGGCGAATGCCTGCGCAGTTTCAACGAGAGCACCGAGGGTCCCGATTAAGTCCGAGGCAGATTACCGGCCGATAACATTGGAGGTAACATGGGGTTTTTTCCGGAGTTTTCCGATGCCGGTCCGATGCCGGAGAGATTATTTTCATAAACTAAACAACCGAAAGGGGATGCTCGGACAGCGCTAGAGGCTGCCCATACTTTTCCATCCTGATGGTTTCACGTGAAACATCGGGGCCTGAATATCCTGATCCAGCGGTTTTCAGTAATCGGGATTTTTTTTTCCATTATTGCATCCCAGGGCTGGCCGGACAGCTGGCTTTCTTTTCCTTCGAGAATAAGCAGGGTCGTGCCGGCAT
>CAZOGT010000235.1:0-5132 GCA_964579015.1 uncultured Acidobacteriota bacterium
AAGCAAAGCTGATAAGTGGATAGTTGTCCCTGCTTTATTGTTTCTGGTTGTGACGTCCTGTGCTTCAGTGACGATGGCTTCCGGATTTGCAATTGTGGAACAGAGTGCCAAGGGTATCGGAGCGGCCCTGGCCGGAGTTGCCTCGGATACCGATGACCCGGCAAGCCTCTTTTTTAATCCGGCGGGCGTGGCCTATACAGATAAGTTCACCCTGGCCATGGGTGCCCATATGATTGACCTGTCGTTTGAATTCAATGACGTGGCCTCAACCCCGGTTGGAGGACAGACAACAAACAATGGGGGCACGGCCGCCCTAGTCCCCAACCTTTACCTGGTGGCCCCGATTACCGATAGAGTGAATTTCGGGCTTGGCGTAACCGCTCCCTACGGCCTGGTTACGGAATATGATGATGACTGGATAGGAAGGTTTCACGCCATAAAATCCGACCTTAAACTCTATAATATCAACCCCACGATCACCTGGGCGGTCAGCGACCAGTTTGCCCTGGCAGGGGGAATAAACGCCGTTTATTCAGACGCTGAATTCACCCAGGCCGTCACTCCCCTGGTCCCGGATGCAAGGGCCGTCATCGGGGGAACGGGCTGGAGTTTCGGCTACAACATGGGCGCCCTGGTCAGGCCGTCTGAATTCACCACCCTGGGAGCCAGTTTCCGCTCCAAGACCAAGCTTGACATTGAAGGGGAGGCGACCTTTGACGGCCTGGCACCTGATTCAGACGCCGGCGCTGAAGTTGAAATGCCTTACGTGATGATTTTCGGGTTAACCCAGAAAGTGAGTGACCGCTTCCAGGTCATGGCCAGCGCCAGGAGAACCGGATGGAGTTCAATTGAGGAACTCAGGTTTGAGTACGCGGACGGCAGGCCTGATACCGTAACCGAATATGGCTGGGAAGATACCTGGGCTTTTTCGGTAGGGGCTGAAGTCAAGGTCTCTGAAAAGCTGGATATCCGTTTCGGTACATCCTATGACGAGACTCCGATCCCCTCGGCTGAGCTTCGCACCGCCAGGGTTCCCGACGCTTCAAGGATGTGGGGCAGCGGAGGACTGACGTTCCGCCTGAATGAGCATCTGCTTCTCGACGCCGGGTACAGTCACCTGTTCGTGGAGGAAGTGGACATCAACCACACCTATGCCCCGGGATTGGTCCTCAACGGTTTTTATGACAGTGTTGTCAATATTGTCTCAGGACAGCTGAGGATGGAGTTTTAACAACGGCGCAACGAAGGCGCGGAGACCATTACCTGGTTCTTCTCCGCGTCCCTGCGCCCTCGCGTTGTATTTTTTTTACAGTTTCACTGAATCGTCCCCGGATTGCAGGTTGCCCGGGTCCGGAGGGCGTCTCCGTGACGAAGAGGCAGGCAGGAAGGCTGCCTGCTGATTCCCGTGATCCTCTATGTACAGCCTTCCCTATTTCCAGGTGAAATCGCCGAAAATCACATTGTTTTTTCTTGAGCTCGAAACAAAGATGCCGAGGTCTCTGCCTGTAAGGTGGAAGCCTTCCAGTTCATCCCCGGGCTCAAAGTCCAGGACCTGCACGATCACGGCTTCCCCTTTTTCGAATGAGGCCGCAAGGTCCACCAGGCTCAGCCGCCAGAGAAGCCCCTCAATCTTGTTCTGGACCAGCACCAGCAGGCCCTCTTCTTCGATCCAGTGAATGGTCTGCACCCACGGGGTGCAGGGCATGCTTTTGATCAGCACCCCGGGATCCGAGGTTTTCCCGGCTGTTTCCAGGGCTTTCGGCTCATAAAGCCTGATGGCGTTATCAATTTTTCCGTAATCAGCCGTGGCGATCATCGGCCTGCCGTCAATGGTTACGAATTCCGGTCGGGTGCCGTTGACCGCAAGGTCGTCCTCAGTGGTATTCAGGACTGCATTATCGAGATTTTTTTCGGATAGGAGTTTGTCCCAGTCTATTTTGTGGATGATCCCTTTCCCGCTAACCGTGTCTCCCAGGTATGTTCCCAGTTCAGGATGCCAGGTGAGTCCGGTAGGGTGGGAGACGGTATCGGCTCCATTAACAGTGAATTCGAATTCATTTCCGGTATATTCCAGGGATTTCCCTTCTTTAACCCGGTATTCCCTCATTACTCCGATGCCGCGGTCCCCGTAAAAATAGAAAAGGCCGTCCCTCCACTCAACTCCCTGTCCCGCTCCAACCCCCTCAATCGAAAGAGGCTGGTGCATGTTGACTGATACCCGATCCTCACCGGAAAGGATGGTGGTCAGGGCCGGAAATGCCAGGAACATGCATATCGCTGATGTCAAATTTTTCTTCATTTGGAATCTCTCCTTACAGCAAGTATTTATGACGGCCTAATTCGCGCCCTCCCTGGAGGCTTCAAGCATCGCCTCCACCTGGGACTCCTCAACCCGGTTCAAGAGAGGCGTGAAAACGCTGATTTCATGTCCTCTCAGCGGAGATTCGATTGTGTCCCACTGCAGGCTTCCCGTCTTGAGAAACTCTTCGGATTTTCTGGCCGTTTCAGGGAGAACAGGCTTGAGATAGGTCATCAGGACCATAAAGAGGTTTATTCCCTGCGAGCAGACCCGGTGGGCCTTATCGAGGCTGTCCTCGTCCCTGACCAGTACCCAGGGCTTTTCTTCATCTATATATTGATTGGCCTTATCGGCCAGGCCCATGATCATTCTGATAGCCCGACTGAATTCCCTGTTTTCATAACAGGAGGCAATGTCTTTACCTGCAGCGACAAATTCATCGTAGAGTTCCGGCCTGTCAAGTTCTTCACTCAGGGTGCTGTTGAATTTCTTGCGCATGAAGCCGGCACAGCGGGATGCTATGTTTACGAATTTTCCCACCAGGTCCGAGTTTACCCGGTAGATGAAGTCTTCCAGGTTCAGGTCAATATCATCGACCCCGGCTCCCAGTTTGGCGGTAAAGTAGTACCTCAGGAATTCCGGATTGAGGTGGTCAAGCCAGGTCCTCGCCTTGATAAAGGTTCCTCTGGACTTGGACATTTTCTGTCCTCCCACGGTAAGGAATCCGTGGGCGAATACCGCTGTGGGCGTGCGAAAACCGGCCCCGGCCAGCATCGCCGGCCAGAAAAGGGTGTGAAAGTAGGCTATATCCTTGCCTATGAAATGATACAACTCCCAGTCGCTTTCCTTTTTCCATGCCTCGTTAAAGTCCATGCCGTGTTCATCGCAGTACTTCTTGAAGCTGGCCATATATCCAATCGGCGCGTCCATCCATACATAGAAGAATTTCCCCGGGGCATCCGGTATTTCGAATCCCCAGTAGGGGGCGTCCCTGGAAATGTCCCAGTTCTGGAGGCCGGCATCGAACCACTCCTGGAGTTTATTTCCGATTTCCTTCTGCATTTTTTCGCCACGGGTCCATTCTTTCAGCATCTCTTCAAAATCCGCAAGCTGGAAGAAGTAGTGTTCAGAATCCCTTTCAGAAGGGGCTTTACCTGATACGACCGAAACCGGATCGAGCAGGTCAGCGGGGGTATAGGTGGTCCCGCATGATTCACAGGCATCCCCATACTGTTCTTTAGCACCGCAATTGGGGCAGGTGCCCTGGATGAAGCGGTCCGGAAGGAACATTTCGGCTTCCTCATCATAAGCCTGGCGGATGGTCTTTCGGGAGATATGGCCGTTTTTTTTGAGTTACTGATAAATATATTCAGCGAAATACCTGTTTTCGGGAGAATGCGTGGTGTGGTAGGAATCAAACTCGATCAGGAAATCACTGAAATCCCTGGAGTGGCTTTCCCACATTTTATCAATGAGTTCCTGGGGTTCAACGCCTTCCTGGCGGGCCTTCAGCATTATCGGTGTGCCGTGGGCATCGTCAGCGCATACATAGATGCAGGTATTCCCCGCCATTCTTTGAAACCGGCACCAGATTTCGGTCTGCAGGTATTCAACCAGGTGCCCGATATGGATCGGCCCGTTGGCGTAGGGAAGGGCACTGGTTACTAATAATTTTCTTTTTTCTTTGCTCATTTCCTTATTATCACAGAAAAAAGGATCGCACGCTGAGCGGAATGCGGGGCACGGACCCTTAAGAAACCTTGGATCCCGGAGAATTTAATTGACTACCAGGCTCACCAGTTTGCCGGGCACGTAGATTTCCTTGCGAACAGTTTTTCCTTCCAGGAAGCGGGCCACATTGGCATCCTGTCTGGCGCTTTCCAGGATGGTCTCCTTCCCGGCTCCGGCCGGCACAGTCATGGTCCCTCGTTTTTTGCCGTTTACCTGGACCACCACATCAATGTTGTCGGTATTGAGCAGTTCCGGGTCGAATTCCGGCCATGGCTCGTTGGCCAGGGTCTCTTCATGCCCCAGGATGCTCCAGAGTTCCTCGCTGATATGGGGGGCAAACGGGCTCAGCAGCAGCAGGAAGTCTTCAATGATGCTCTTCGGAACGACCTTCCATTTCATGGCTGTGTCAACAAAGATCATCATGGCCGAGATCGCGGTATTGAACTTCATTTCCTCAATGTCTTCAGTGACCTTCCTGATGGCTTCATGAAGGGATCTGGACTGTTCACGGTCGGGAGTAACATCCTGGACAGCGGTATTAATCCTGATCTCTTCGCTCTCCGCATCGGTTACCAGCCTCCAGACGCGGCCCAGGAAACGGTACACGCCCTCCACGCCTTTCATGTTCCAGGGTTTCTCCTGTTCCAGGGGCCCCATGAACATCTCGTAGAGCCTCAGCGCGTCAGCCCCGTAACCTTTTACAACGTCGTCGGGATTTATCACGTTGCCGCGGCTCTTGCTCATCTTAAAAGCCTTGGCCTCGATTGTTATGGAGGGATCTTCGGTCCAGACAAAGAAATCCCCCTTTTTTTCAACCATTGATGGATCAACTGCTTCCGGCTTGAGGTCTTCTCCGGTCTCACGGTGGGTGCCGTTGCTATCCACCATATCCGAGGAGACGGCTCTGCCCTTTTCGTCGCGGTATACCCTGTATTCCACTTCACCCAGGATCATGCCCTGGTGCACCAGCCTGGCAAAGGGTTCCGGAGTGGATACCACCCCGAGATCATAAAGGACCTTATGCCAGAACCTGGCATAGAGCAGGTGAAGCACGGAATGTTCTGTTCCCCCTACGTAGAGGTCGACAGGCATCCAGTATTTT
>CAZOGT010000236.1:0-5120 GCA_964579015.1 uncultured Acidobacteriota bacterium
TGGTATACCTGGCTTTTATCGTTAACTTTGCAGCCTGCGTGGTATTGACCGCCACCGGCGTCGACCTCCTTACCTCTGTTACCGCGGTATCCGCCAGCATGTTCAATATCGGCCCGGGATTCGGGGACGTAGGGGCTTCGGACCATTACGGGCATCTCCCCATGCTGGCCAAGTGGGCACTCAGCTTCTGCATGCTGGCCGGAAGGCTGGAGTTCTACACGGTCCTGGTCATTTTCTCGAGGGCCTTCTGGAGGAAATAGCAGGCATCTTCTGCCCCAACGAGTCACCCCTAACCGCAATCAGGTAAACCCGCCCTCTTCAGGCCGGGGAGGTGTTACCAAGGAGCCGCGGGCTTGGCGCCAGGGAGGCCGAAATTGCATTCAGGCCGCAACGGGGGATAAAATGCGGAGAATTTATCCAGGTCCGTGAGGCGTCTGCCGTAGTTTCAGGCCGAGCCGGATACTCGTCACAGTGAGAAACCATGATTAACTGGCCGATCATTTTCAGACTGCTGGGCATCATCGTAACAGGCATCTCATTATGCCTCCTGCCTTCCCTTACCATAGCTATCCTGGCCGGTGACGGGGGATCTTTGCCGCTGGCCCTTTCTCTCCTGTTCGGATTAACGGCAGGGGGGGTCACAGTTGCCTGTTTCAAGCCGGAACCGCATGAGCTGAATAACAGGGAGGGGACGCTGCTGGTGGTGCTGGCCTGGCTGGCCGTAGTTTCAGTTGGCACCCTGCCCTACTGGTTTTCCCCGCATTTCAGCGGGCTGACTGACGCTTTTTTTGAATCCATGTCAGGATTCACGACCACCGGGGCGACCATCCTGTCGGACATTGAAGGGCTGCCGCAAAGCCTGCTCTTCTGGCGGGCCCTTACCCACTGGCTGGGGGGCATGGGCATCATTCTCCTCGGCATTGCCATCCTCCCCCTGCTGGGTGCCGGGGGAACGGTCCTCTACAAGGCCGAATTTTCCGGCGCCAAATCGGAAAAGCTGAAGCCCAGGATAGCGGAAACCGCCTCAACCCTCTGGAAAATCTATTTTTTCTTTACACTTCTCGAGTACATAGCCCTCAGGCTGGCGGGCATGAGCATGTTTGACGCGGTTTGCCATGCCTTTGCCACCATGGCCACCGGCGGCTTCTCCACTAAAGCCTTGAGCATCGAATCGTTCTCAAGCCCGCTGATCGAGTACATCATCATAATCTTCATGCTTATCGCCGGTTTGAATTTCGCCCTGCATTACAAGTTCCTCGTGAAGCGGCAGACAAAAATATTCCTCAGGGACTCCGAAAGCATGACCTACTTCGGGATCATTTCCGCGGCCGTAATCGCTGTTACCATTACCATTCTTTTTCATGCGGACTTCCCGGTGGAGGAATCCTTCCGCATGGCTGCCTTCCAGGTGGTCTCCATCATGACCTGTACCGGCTTCAGTTCAGTCGATTTTGAACAATGGGTCCCCTTTTCCCAGCTGCTGCTCCTGGTCCTGATGTTCATTGGGGGATGCGCCGGGTCAACTTCGGGGGGGCTCAAGGTGTCGCGGATTATCCTGCTTTATAAGGTGATTGCCAGGGAGTTCCGGCGAATCACCGAAAAAAGGGGAGTGTTTTCAATCTGGAAGGACGGCAAGGCCTTGCACGAAGACACTGTGTCCAACCTGATGAACCTGGTAATCCTTGTCCTTATGGTCACGTTTTTCGTCAGCCTGGTCCTGGTTGCCACCGGGGTCGACATCATAACAGCCATCTCGGCCACGACCGCCTGCATGTTCAACGTGGGTCCGGGCCTGGGGGAGGTCGGAGCGGCTGACAATTACGGACATCTCCCCATGCTGGCCAAGTGGACCCTCAGTTTTGACATGCTGGCCGGAAGGCTGGAGCTCTACACTGCCCTGGTGATTTTTTCCGGGGCCTTCTGGAGGAAATAGACCAGGGCCTCCCGGGTATATCCGAGACGATTTTTTTGACATAAACCGGGCCGGGTATGTATAATTCACCTTTCCTGGAATCGGATTTTATCCCGCAGGGTAAATATCCCTGTATTTAAGATAGTTACTCGATTAAGTTTTTAAAAGAGGTTCAACCATGTACGCAGTAATCAACAGCGGCGGCAAGCAGATCAGGGTTACCCCCGGAGATGTTATCCGCCTGGAGTCTCTGCAGGGAAACGTCGGGGACAAGGTTTCCCTGGAAGATGTCCTGCTCATAAGCAGCGATGACGAAATCAAGGTCGGCACCCCGGTGGTCAAGGGGGTCAAGGTTGACGCCACCATCGTGGAGCATGGCCGTGGCGAAAAAATCACGGTCTTCAAGTTCAAGCGGCGCAAGATGTACAGGCGCAAGCAGGGCCATCGCCAGAACTACACCGCCGTAAGGGTGGAATCAATCGGATAGTGAAGAATGAGGAAATGTTCCCATGGCACATAAAAAAGGTTTAGGAAGCTCAAAAAACGGACGTGACAGTAAAGCCAAAAGGCTCGGCGTCAAGAGGACCGACGGACAGGTAGTGACAGCCGGATCAATCCTGGTCAGGCAGCGCGGAACACCGCTGAAGCCCGGGCTCAATGTCGGCCTGGGCAAAGATGACACTCTTTTTGCCATGATCGACGGCCGGGTTGAATTCAAGACCAGGGGCAGAAGAGGAAAATTCGTTAATGTCCTGAATGCTTGACGAACGCAGGAATCTCCCTTCCAGACATCACTTACGGGCAGAGGGCTTAATGGCGCCCCTGCCCTTTTCTTCTTTACCCTCCCCTTTCCCGCGGTATCCGGCATCCCGGAACATCATCCTGTTTCCCGGCTTCCGGGAACAGGGCGGAATGCAGGCACATGTTTATTGACAGAGCTGTTATTTATGTCAGGGCCGGTGACGGCGGCAAGGGCTGTTTGGCCTTCCGCAGGGAAAAGTTTGTCCCGCGCGGCGGCCCGAGCGGCGGAGACGGGGGAAAAGGGGGAAGCGTAATCTTCAGAGGTTCGAGGCACCTGAACACCCTCCTGCCCTTCAAGTTCAAGCAGCACATCAGGGCCGAAAGGGGCGCCCACGGTCAGGGGAGCAACCGCCATGGAAGAAACGGGGAGGACCTGGTTGTCGATGTCCCCCTCGGAACCGTTGTCACTGATATTGCCACGGGCGAGACTGTCTGCGACATCAAGGAGGAAGGCGCCCTGGTAGTTATTGCCAGGGGCGGTGACGGGGGGAGGGGGAATGCCCGATTCAAAACCTCGGTCAACCAGGCCCCGCGGCGGGTGGAAGACGGATGGCCGGGAGAAGAAAAGGAACTCCGGCTGGAATTGAAGGTGCTTGCTGATATCGGTTTGATCGGCTACCCGAACGCAGGGAAATCAACCCTGATCTCAGCCATTTCCGATGCCAGGCCCAAGATCGCCGACTACCCCTTCACCACCCTGAGCCCCCAGCTGGGGGTGGTTGCCTTTGAGGACTATTCGACCCTGGTGGTCGCCGATATCCCCGGCTTGATTGAAGGGGCGCATGAGGGGACCGGGCTAGGCCATCATTTTCTCAGGCACGTGGAACGCTGCAAGCTGCTGGTCCACTTGATAGATGTCAGTGATCTCGGGGAGAATGATCCTGTGCAGGCCTTTAAAAACATCAACAGGGAACTCAGCCTTTTTGAAGTGAACCTCGCCGGGAAACCGCAAATAGCAGTGGCCACCAAGATTGATTCCGTGAATGCCGACCGCCTGGAAGCCCTGGAAGAGTGGTGCAGGGAGCAGGAGATCGAGCTGCTCAGGATTTCCTCGGTTACCGGGGAGGGGCTGAAGGAATTCAAAAGGACCATAAAGGCCAGGATCAGCAGAATGAGTGAGGATGTATGAAGGCGGCCTTGCTGGGAGGGACCTTTGACCCGATCCACTACGGACACCTTTACATTGCCCGGGAGGCCTCCCGGATCTTCGGCCTTGACCAGGTCAGGTTTATGGTGTCCGGGATTCCGCCCCACAAAAGGGAGGAGCCTGTTTCCGACGCCCGGCACCGGCTGGCCATGACCGCCCTGGCGCTTTCCGATGAGAAGCGTTTCATCGCCTCTGGCGCGGAACTGGCCAGAGGAGGGGTATCCTACACCATCGACACCCTGGAGGAGGCCGCTGCTGAACTGGGAAATGAGAACATCTGCTTCATCGCCGGCAGCGATGTCCTGCGGGACATCCATGGATGGAAATCGTCGGAAAGGCTGCTGGGGGAATTCTGCATCTTTTTCATCCAGCGTCCAGGGGAAAAGGTTGACCTGGACAACATTTCCCTGGAACCGGAACTGAGCCGCAGGGTGATCAGGGTCGACGGAAAGGTAAAGCCTGAGATCCGCCCCGGAACATCCTGGCTGGCGACCCTTGATCCTCCGGACATCAGTTCCTCGGACCTGAGGGGCAGGATCAGGCGCCGCGAGCCGGGCCTCAGCCGATTTCTTCCGGAAAATGTATTAGAATATGCCTTGGAACACCGCCTTTATGAAAGAAAACATGGGAATATTAAAAAAAGTTAAACAAATCATCGAGGACAAAAAGGGAGACAAAATCACGATTATCAATGTTTCAGAAGTCTCCTCCTTCACTGATTTCTTCATCGTCTGCCAGGGATACAACTCCCGCCAGAACCAGGCAATCTGTGATGAGCTCCGGGAAAAGCTGAAGAAGGAGGATAACATCCGCCCGGCCCACGTAGAAGGATACGAGAGTGCTGACTGGATCCTGATGGACTACCTGGAATTCATAGTTCACGTTTTTTCAGAGGAGACCAGGGAATTCTACAAGGTTGAACGGCTCTGGAACGACGGAAAAATTGTCGAGCTGTAACGGCCTGGACAGGCGCATCGGTAAAAAATGATCCCGAACAGGCCCCTGCATTCTGGAAAAATGCCGCCGAAACTCTTCGCCTGCCGGAGCCGGCTGCGGCGGGAGATAACGATTTGAAAATAAGGTTCTACTGGATTGGGACAACCAGGGACCCGAGGCTCCTCAGCCTGGAACAGGAATACCTGGAAAGAATCAGAAAATTTATTCCCGCTGAAATAATCTCCGTTTCCGAACTGAAAAAAAACGATCCAAGAGGCAGAGCTGCCCAGCTCGCCAGGGAGGGAAAGAAGCTGCTCTCCATGA
>CAZOGT010000237.1:0-5082 GCA_964579015.1 uncultured Acidobacteriota bacterium
ATCTTAATGCCCTTGGCTCCGAACCTCAGTGAGGTGTCAACTGTTTTCCGCATAACCCTCCGAAAAGCCATTCTTTTTACCAGCTGCTGCGCTATATTTTCAGCTACCAGCTGAGCTTCAAGTTCCGGTTTGCGTACTTCCTGCACACTGACAAATACTTCCCGGCCGGTCTTGGCCTGCAGGTCGCTTTTCAGTTTTTCGATTTCAGAACCCTTGCGCCCGATAATGATCCCGGGCTTGGAAGTCCGGATCTTAACAGTGAGCTTATTTGCGGCTCTTTCTGTTTCGATCCCGGCTATACCGGAGAAATAGAACCTTTTTTTCAGGAGCTTCTTGATTTCCAAATCCTCGTGCAAAAGATCCGCGTAATCCTTCTGCGCGAACCACCGTGATTTCCACGTACGATTTACGCCCAGTCTGAATCCGTAGGGGTGTGTTTTCTGACCCAAGCTCCTACCTCCTTATTCCTTATTGTCCGATACCCGGATAGTTATGTGGCTCTGGCGCCTGCGCTCCCTGAAAGCCCTTCCCATTGGGGCCGGACGCATCCTGAATCTGGACTTGGTCGGTCCAATGTTCACCTGAGCCTCTGATATCACCAGGTCTTCCATGGTTACAGTCGTTGATTTCTGTTCAGCATTCGCTATTGCGGACAACAGCACCTTCTGAATGATACGGGCTGCCCGCCGGTGCGAAAACTTAAGAATACCCAGAGCCTCCTCTGCATTTTTTCCCCGGATCAAGTCAATGACGAGCCTGGCTTTCTGAGGAGACCCCTTTACAAATTTTGCGGTTGCTATAGCTTCCATTATATTTATCTCATCTTCGAAGAACGTTCGTTTCTACCAGTATGACCCCGGTAATTCCTGGTGGGAGAAAATTCTCCGAGCTTATGCCCGACCATGTTCTCGGTCAGGTAAACCGGAATGAATTTTTTTCCGTTATAAACGGCGATAGTCATCCCCACCATTTCCGGAATAATTGTTGAGCGCCGAGACCAGGTTCTAATCACAGTCCGATCCTTCGTCTCGATCGTGTACTTCACCTTTTTTATCAGGTGGTCATCAACGAATGGTCCCTTTTTAAGTGATCGCGGCATGCTATCTCCTCTTACTACTTCTCTTGCGAACAATAAATTTTTCTGTTCTCTTGTTCTTGCGGGTCTTGTAACCCTTGGTTTTCCATCCCCAAGGTGAACAGGGGTGCCTTCCTCCTGAAGTCCTCCCCTCCCCGCCGCCCATGGGATGATCGACAGGATTCATAACGACTCCGCGAACGGAGGGCCTTTTCCCCCGCCAGCGGTTGGCGCCGGCTTTCCCAAGGGATACGTTTTCGTAATCCGTATTACCTACCATCCCGATGGTGGCTCGGCAATTAATATGTATTTTCCGCACCTCACCCGATGGCAACCGTACCTGGGCGTAGTTCCCTTCCTTGGCCACGAGCTGAGCGGATGCTCCGGCCCCGCGGACCAGCTGTCCTCCCTTGCCAAGATTCATCTCTACATTATGGATGGTTGTACCAACCGGGATGTTTAACAGCGGAAGGTTATTGCCCCTGACGATATCAGCTTGGGAACCGGAAACTACGGTGTCTCCGATTTTCGTTCCCGCGGGGCAGATTATATACCTTTTTTCGCCGTCGTGGTAGTGCAGCCGGGCCAAATGAGCATTTCGATTCGGATCATATTCGATCGCCGCGACTGTAGCCGGGACTCCGTCCTTGATCCTCTTGAAATCAACCACCCTGTAAAGCCTTTTGTGGCCTCTCCCTCTTCGACGAACAGTGATCCTGCCCTTGCTGTTCCTGGCACTGATTCTCTTCTTGCCTTCGGTTAGAGACTTGAGAGGATCAATCTTGGTTACTTCAGAAGAGGGCTTAACCGTTCTGGCCCTTGTTCCCGGTGAAGTTGGCTTATAACTCTTTATCGTCATGATCAAACACCTTCGAAGAATTCGATTTTACTGCCAGGTTTCAAGGTTACGTAGGCCTTCTTCCAGCTGGGCCTTCTCCCCTGGGTACGTCCCTGCCGTTTCATTTTTCCCTGAAAACGAGAGGTCCTTACCTGGTCAACTTTCACTTCAAAAATAGCTTCAACTGCTTCCTTGATCTGGGCCTTATTGGCGTCAATCTGCACCTTGAAAGCAACTAACTGCTGGTCGCTGTCCACACCCAGGGATGAACTTTTCTCTGTGATGTGGGGATAACGGATAATATCGTATACATTCATTTCTGCAGAACCTCCTGCATCCCAATGATGGCTGACTTGCTGAAAATTACCTTTTCGCAGTTCAACAGGTCGTAAATATTGAGGCTGTCAACCGGAACCATCTTGACGTTCGGAAGGTTCCTTGAGCTCAGGTAGAGGTTTCTATTATCCCTGCTATCCACCAACAGGAGCTTTCCGGTCAGCTTCATATTGCCGAGTACCGTGGCAAACTCACTGGTCCGGTGGCTTTTCAGGGAAAAATCCTGGACTACCAGAAGCTTTTCATCCTTCAGTTTATCCGAAAGCACCAGCTTGACGGCACCTCTCTTCTTTTTCTTGGGAAAAGAGGTGGAGTAATCACGCGGCCTCGGGCCATGAACGGTACCGCCTCCGGCCCACAAAGGACTGCGGATGGTGCCTACACGGGCCCGGCCTGTACCCTTCTGCCTCCAGGGCTTGGCTCCTCCGCCCCTGACGGCAGACCTTTCGCGGGTTGCATGAGTCCCTTTCCTCTGGCCGGCCAAATGGGCTGTTACAGCTTCCCAAACCAGGGTCTCACTGGCCTCGTACTCGAAAACATCTCCCGACAATTCCAGTTTTTCTACAACTTTATTTTTTAAATCTATGACATCAACTTTTGGCATAATCTGGTTCTTCCAACAAATCAGAAAGCTTTGATTATCGTGACATACGAGTTCCGGCTACCCGGCACTGACCCTTTAACCATAAGCAGATTATTTTCGTCATCGATATCGATAATCTCAAGATCCTCGACATTGACATTTACATTACCCATATGACCGGGGTTCTTCATTCCGGCGACTACCCGGCTGGGCGAAGCACTGGCTCCTATGGAACCTGGAGCACGGTGGAACATGGAACCATGGGTTGCCTTCCCCCCGGAGGCTCCATGACGCTTGATAACACCCTGGAAGCCGCGGCCCTTGCTCCGGCCGATGACATTTACAAAGGACCCTACGGTAAACACATCGCCGGGAAGGATGTTATCCCCTACCTTCAGCTCCTCACTGTCTCCGCTATAGGAGAACTCTTTCAGCTTTGCTGTCGGAGGAACGTTGGCCCTTTTAAAATGGCCTTCCATCGGCTTGTTCACTCGTACCTTTTTACTCTGATCGACAAATCCAAGTTGGACTTTTTCATATCCGTCCCTGGCAACCGTTTTCTTCTGAACAACAACACAGGGCCCCGCCTTGATGACAGTCACAGGGACCACCCTGCCGTTGGCATCAAAAATCTGTGTCATTCCAATTTTTTTTCCAATCAACCCTTCTACCATGACTTAGTCCTTCTCAGTGCCGAAAGCTTTGATCTCAACATCAATTGCTGCCGGGAGGTCAAGCTTCATAAGCGCGTCAACAGTCTGGGGCGTGGGCTCCAGAATATCCACCAGCCTGTTATGAGTACGCATTTCAAACTGCTCTCTTGATTTTTTGTCCACGTGAGGTGAACGCAGAACCGTATAGCGACTGATTTTTGTTGGTAAAGGAATGGGGCCGGAAACGCGGGCTCCAGTCCGTTTTGCTATCTCTACGATTTCCCGGGTTGACTGATCCAACACCAGGTGATCATAAGCTTTCATGCGTATTCTAATCTTATCGTCGATCATTGGCGCTCTCTTGCTTTCTTTTAGTCAGGCGTTTTTCTCCGCCCTTATTCTTGAATATCAGTAATGGTTCCGGCACCAACAGTCCTGCCGCCTTCACGGATAGCGAAACGCAATCCCTTTTCCATGGCTATCGGGGTGATCAGCTTAACTTCCATGGTCACGTTGTCCCCGGGCATCACCATCTCTACGCCCTCCGGCAACGTTACATCACCCGTCACGTCCGTTGTGCGGAAATAAAACTGCGGCCGGTATCCACTGAAAAACGGGGTGTGGCGCCCGCCCTCTTCCTTCGCTAATATGTACGACTCGGCCTTGAAATTGGTGTGGGGCGTTATCGAGCCCTTCGCTGCCACCACCTGGCCGCGCTCCACATCATCCTTGTCCGTTCCACGCAGCAGCAGGCCCACGTTGTCTCCGGCCTGCCCCTCGTCAAGCAGCTTCCGGAACATCTCCACCCCGGTTACCACCCGCTTCATCGTGTCACGGATCCCTACGATTTCCATCTCGTCTCCGGTGTGCACTATTCCTCGCTCGATCCTGCCCGTGACTACTGTCCCGCGCCCGCTGATTGAAAAAATATCTTCAATCGGCATCAGAAACGGCTTGTCTACATCTCGCTCAGGCAATGGAATGTACTCGTCACAGGCTTGCATCAGGTCCAGGATCGACTGCTCATCCTCTGCGCTTCCCTCGCCGGCCTTCAACGCGCTTCCCCGGATTACCGGAATGTCATCTCCAGGAAATTCGTATTTCGTCAGCAGCTCCCTCACCTCCAGTTCCACCAGGTCCAGCAGCTCAGGGTCATCCACCATGTCCGTCTTGTTCAGGTACACGATGATGAACGGCACTCCCACCTGCCTCGCCAGCAGGATGTGCTCCCTCGTCTGCGGCATCGGGCCGTCGGCTGCAGACACCACCAGTATCGCCCCGTCCATCTGCGCAGCCCCGGTTATCATGTTCTTGATGTAGTCAGCATGTCCGGGGCAGTCCACGTGCGCGTAATGACGGTTCTCCGTCTCGTATTCCACGTGCGCCGTTGCTATCGTGATCCCGCGCTCCTTCTCTTCAGGCGCGTTATCAATGGAATCAAACGAACGAATATTGATGCTGGGGTTGTTCTTCGCCAGGATCATCGTTATCGCTGCCGTCAATGTCGTCTTCCCATGGTCTACGTGGCCAATCGTCCCCACGTTTACATGCGGTTTCTTTCGATCAAATTTTTCCCTTGCCATTGCTCAGAGTCTCC
>CAZOGT010000238.1:0-5045 GCA_964579015.1 uncultured Acidobacteriota bacterium
AGTCTTCTTTATTACCGGGGCGCCATCAAGCCGGGGAAAGGTGGTAAAGCTATTCCTGAGGAGATCCTGAAAATGGAAGCGGAACGCGGTTTTCTCTCCAGCGGAGCTTTTAGGAAAAGAATCGCCTACCTGACAGAAGGAGCTGTGCTCGGAAGTGAAATAATGGTGTGCGACTGGATCAGTCGTTTCAGGCGGAAGTTGTACTACCGCCGAAGGAAAAACCCAATAATCCACAAACTCAATGGTGCTGTCTTCTATTCTCTGAAGGAACAGCGGTTGCAGATCCATCCGCAGCCATCGGGGTTCTAGTTGACAGGGCGCGGCATCATTTATTCGACCCCTTCAAGAGGGCCGTTACCGTTACTGCTGAGATGTTTTCCAAGCGTATTCAATAACGACTCCAGTGATTCTCTCGGCATGCTGTTGATTATCGGGTTAATTATAAGGTTCAGTCCTAACGGAGCCTCCCGGGAAAGGGTGATTGATCTGCATTCAATAATAACTCCTTCTTCAATTTCGTCCAGGCTCCAGTAAGTGTTCATTCTCCATAAAAAGCCGCGGTCTTCTCCCTCGGGAAGGATTTTTTCGTTATTTTTGCCATAGTTGAGGACTTCATTGATTCGTGTACTCCGAGAAAATATCTGGGCTTTACGGGGTGAAACCAAATTGAGCTGTACCTTGTGATGGGTATCAGAGACAACCGTTAGGATTTTCTTTTTTTTGAATCTCAGGAAAACGTGCATTGAATCATCGGACTTCTCAACTATTCCGGATTCCACCACTTCTCCAAAAATATCCTCATGAGAATCATAATCAATGAGGATATCAATGACTTCCTCAAGGTTTGCGCCTGGAATCATTCTTGTCCCAATCCAGTCATGAGTGATTCCGCCGGGGGTTTTGTCTTTCTCGTTAAGGTTGCGGATTACAATCTGGTCCGCTGATACCCTGACCTGGTCGGCAGCGTGATCGTAAACCCTGCAAAATGGCATTGTTCCATCGGCTCTACGCAATAGTTCCTGTTCAACATCCTCGATGTATCCCGCATAGAACTCTTTTGTCTTCTGTTCCAGAGTTATCCCTTCCGCCTCATAACAAGAGAAGAAAATAGGGATGATCGCAGACAAAAGCAGCCTTTTCATTATCGGACCATGAGATGATGCCCCCTTGGAAAGGAGCAATTTAGGTCAAATTCCTAGTGTACCTGCAGTTTAAGATACCACAGGAATGAAGGCTTGGTTGGATTTCGATAAACTTTCGACAGGGCATTTATAATCTGGAGGGTTCAGTAGCCCGAAAATTTTTATTCCGGCAGGGAGACAGGAACCTCATCCCTCGCCCGGTACAGGGTTAAGATTTGATTGATCATCAGATGTTTGGCCTGATGCTGGAAGGATAATCAAAAGCGTTTGAAAAGTCCTCTGTCCCCTTTATATCTGTCGCACTGATGGTATCTCTGGTGATCCTGGTAAAGTCCTCTGTCCCCTGCTTAGTCCCCTTGGTAAAGTCCTCTGTCCCCTGTTTATCTGGAATCGGGGGATTTTTTCCGGATATGTAGGATTGCAGGGACGTGAGCATTGATTCTATGGATTCCGGCGGGAGGTTCTTTATGAATGGCCCAAGAATGATGCCTATGCCAAAAGGCAGGTCTCTGGTCAGGTTGACTGACCGGCATTCAATGGTCACGCCGTTTTCCGATTCTTCAAGAGTCATGTAGGAATTAAGTCTCCACAAAAGGCCTCGGTCATTGCCAGCCGGGAGGACCTTTTCTCTTTCTGTCCCTGGGTTTTCGATTTCATTAATACGAACACTTCTGCAAAAAACCTGGGCCTTGTTTTTAGAAATTCTGAAGACCTGAGCCTCGTTAACTGAGTCAGTGACCACCGTCAGCAGCCCTTCCTTTTTGAACCTGATCTGTGACTTGAGCTGGTTGCCCGTTTTACTGATCAGCCGCGCCTGGAGTATTTCTTCAAAAATTTCAGGATGCGAATCATAATCGACCAGGATCTCAAGTGTCTCGTCCAGAGAGATCCCCTCGAGGAATACTGCGCCTAACCAGTCATGAATGATTCCCTTGGGAGTCTGATCGTCCTCATTCAGGTTCCTGATAACCACAAGGTTTTGCGAAAGGCTTATCATGTTTCCCGGTGACTCTGAGACCATCAGGTATGGCAGGTTGTTATTTCGACGGGCTGTCAGTTCCTCTTCAACTTTCTCAATATATTCATCAAATGCTTTTGCGGTCTTTGCCTGGAGTGTTGCCCCTTCAAGACAGGTGAAGGGACAAAATAGAATCAGTGAAGGAAAGACAAAAGAAAGGCAGACGGTGAAGCAGCAGCATATAAGAGAGCGGAACACACAAAGGATATAGGCCATATCAATCTATTTTCCGAAATAACATGGAAATTTTCAGATTTAAATCCGCCTGCCGGGAAATACCGGCAGAAAATCCGGCATACCCTTAATGTCTTTTCGGGTATGCCGGTCGAGATTACCCGAGAAGGGTTCACACATACCCTTCAGGCTAGGCGATCAACGTTAATAACGGTAATGATCGGGCTTGAATGGGCCCTCAGGCGGAACACCTATGTACTCAGCTTGCTCCTGGGAAAGGACTGTAAGCTTCGCCCCCAATTTAGGCAAATGCAGCATGGCGACCTTTTCATCCAGGTTCTTGGGCAGAACATAGACTTTTTTCTTGTAGCTTTCCTTGTTCTTCCAGAGCTCGATCTGGGCCATCACCTGGTTGGTGAAACTGTTGCTCATCACGAAGCTCGGGTGTCCGGTGGCGTTTCCAAGGTTGCAGAGGCGTCCCTCCGAAAGAATGATCACCGCGTGCCCGTCGGGAAAGTGCCACAGATCAACCTGCGGCTTGATATTTTCTTTGACGATATCCTGGGTCTTTTCCAGCCCGGACATGTCGATTTCGTGGTCAAAATGACCGATGTTGCAGACAATCGCCTTGTCCTTCATCCTGGACATGTGATCAGCCGTGATAACCTTCATGTTTCCGGTAGCAGTGACGAAAATATCGCACTCCCCGACTACATCCTCCACTGTAACGACCTGGTAGCCCTCCATTGCAGCCTGCAGGGCGCAGATGGGGTCTATCTCGGTGATCAATACCCTGGCTCCCTGTCCCCGCATGGCTTGGGCGCAGCCCTTGCCGACTTCACCGAATCCGCAGACGAGAACGGTTTTGCCTCCAATCATGACATCCGTGGCCCTGCAGATCGCGTCAGGAAGGGAGTGCCGGCAACCGTAAATGTTGTCGAACTTACTCTTGGTAACACTGTCGTTTACATTGATCGCCGGAAACAGCAGTGTTCCTTTCCGGGACATCTGGTACAGCCTCAACACTCCGGTTGTGGTCTCCTCACTGACTCCTTTGATGTCAGGCACCATCCGGTGCCAGAATGTGGGATCCTTCTTCAGCTGTTCTTTCAGGAGCTGCAGAATCACCTGGAGTTCATGGACGTCTGTACTGTCAGGGTCGGGAAGGGTCCCGTCAGCAGCGTAAGCCTCTTCGGCCTCGTAACCTTTGTGAACCAGCAGGGTGGCGTCTCCACCGTCGTCAACAATCAGATTAGGGCCTCCTGCGGGAAAGGAAAGGGCTTTCAATGTGCACCACCAATACTCCTCCAGGGATTCACCTTTCCATGCAAACACCGGAATTCCAGCCTTGACAGCAGCAGCGGCAGCATGGTCCTGGGTGCTGAAAATATTGCAGCTGGCCCACCTGACATCGGCCCCCAGGTCCCTGAGAGTTTCGATTAGTACCGCTGTCTGGATCGTCATATGCAAAGATCCGGTTACCCTCGCTCCAGCCAATGGTTGGTCGCCCTTGAATTCTTCGCGAATGCTCATTAACCCCGGCATTTCCTGCTCAGCCAGGTCCATTTCTCTTCTCCCGAATTCAGCTAATCCTATATCAGCTATTTTGAATCCAGGACCTTTTTCAAATTCATTATTTGCCATGATTTATGCCTTACCTTTGTCTCAAATCCAGATTTCTTTGTTTTTCTCTTTTTTCAACACCAAGTGAGATGCTAGACGAAAAAGGGGTTTTGATCAAATTTTCAAACTGTTTCCAACTATGAATTATAACCTAATCGGGAGTCAAGCTTCCTCCGGACCTGAACAACTCCAATTATCCCCACGATCTTGCGCTGGTGTCGTCTGTCCCCAGGTTCAGCCTCCAGGTTCAGCCTGGTCCATGGGATGAAGAATTGCTGATTACTATGATGATTTCTGGATTATCAATTCTTTTGCCCTTTCAAGGGTGGGGAGAAGCCCACTCGAATCAGTCCCTCCGGCCTGCACCCTGTCGGGCGAACCACCCCCTTTCCCCCGGAAGATGTCCTGGGTCTCCCGCAGGATACTGCGCATATCAGGGAGCCGTACGTCGTCTATTCTGGCGAACACCACCCCGGGAACCGGGTCTGCAGCTGCCAGCATCACAATATCCACTGATCCGCTTCCCAGGAGATTGCTGGCAAGCCTGTTCAGTTCCCCAAGGTCCGAATCTTCAACTAACTCGACAACAGCCCTGAACTCCCCTAGATCCTGAGCTTGTCCGGACAGTCTTTCCGAGGTCGCAGCTGCCATCTTTTCCCTGAGCCTCCGGTATTTCTTTGCCAGGTTTCCGCTGTTTTCCATATGCTGCTTGAGATTATCAAGGAGATCAGCTTCTCCGCATGAGAGCTGCCTTGCAAGGCTGTTGACCAGAACCGATTTACTGCGGAAATTGAGGAGTGCCCTGTTACCACAGCAAAAATGGACACGCAGGAGTTGCCGGACCCTCTCCAGCCTGGTTATTTTGAGGAGCCCGATTTCCCCAGTTGACTTGCAGTGCGTGCCTCCGCAGGGCGAATAGTCCCACTTGTCAATTTCGACGATTCTGATCCCGTCTTTTCGTGCCGATGGTTTTCTTACCGGGAGCCTTTCCTGGGCTGCACTGTCCACGGTGTAAACCCTGACGGGAAGATTGTCGACCGCAATCTTGTTGGCCAGGGCCTCCGTCTCGTCAAGCCTCCCATCGGCCA
>CAZOGT010000239.1:0-5039 GCA_964579015.1 uncultured Acidobacteriota bacterium
TGAGAAACCGGGTGACGATCTCGTCCGATGTCTTTCCGAGGCCTGCGGACAGTCTGCTCACATCAGCATCGTCCAGCGTAGGCAGGATCTGGCGACAGCAGTTGCCGCACGCACAACAGTCAATCCGGCTTGCCACGTCTTCATAATGCCTGTGTACGATGGCGTCGAGTTCCTCAACCTCCAGGTCGATGTACTTAAGGAATGTCCGGAAACGCCAGTTCGCCTCTTCGCGCTCCTCTGCGAGCTTCTCCACCACGTTGGGATCTGTCTCCAGTTTCATCTTCTTCTCTATCGTATATCCTTTATTTTTCGGATATAGTGAATTGAGAAAAATATTCAAACACTTTATTACAACTTTTTTGTCGCAGCCGGAGGAATATCGACATGGAATCTATCAACAGACGCAGTTTTCTGGGAAAGGCAGCCGCGGCGGGAGCCTGCGCGGGCCTTGCCTCAGCGGTATCCTTTCCCGCCTTTGCCCATCCCATTCCGCAGAAGAACGGGATCTCCCTGGCCGCCTGGTCCCTGATCCGCAGCTTCAGGGCCGGGGTCTGGGAACTTACCGACCTGCACCGGATCTGCAGGGAGGACTTCGAACTGGACGGCCTGGAGTACGTCAACAACTTTTTCGAGTCTCCCCGCGCCGACTACCTGAACCGCCTCAACAAGAATGCCGAAGACTACGGGATCAAGAACGTCCTGATCATGGTTGACGGGGAAGGAGACATGGTCGCCAAAGACCGGGCCGAGCGGATGCAGGCCGCTGTCAACCACCGGAAATGGGTTGAGATCGCCGCTTTCCTCGGATGCCATACCATCCGGTGCAACGCCCGGGGAGGAGGCAACACGCCCCAGGAAGACCCGGACGCGATCAAGAGGGCGGCTGAAGCCTTCACCGCCCTGGTCGAGTATGCGAAGGAATTCAGGGTAAACGTCGTTATCGAAAACCACGGCGGCATCTCTTCCCACCCTGACTGGCTGCCGGCCCTCTGCGAGGAAATGGACAGCCCCCACTTCGGAATCCTTCCCGACTTCGGAAACTACATTCCGGGCGTTGATTTTGCCGAGGCGGTGAAAAAGGCCATGCCCTACGCCAAGGGTGTTTCAGTCAAGGCCGCCTGGATGCCTGACGGGACCCATGTCCCCAACTGGGACCTCGATGCCTGCCTGAAAGCGGCCCGGGACAGCGGCTACCAGGGATTCTGGGGCATTGAATCAAGCCTGAGGAGGCCCCGCCCCGAAGGAGCGCAGGGACAAAGACGTGCACCGGAAACCGAGATGGACCCGGAAGCCGTCAAGCAGGATGACTGGAAAGCGGTGAAGCTGACCAGGGATGCGATCCGCAAGGTGGTTTTTGCCTGATTTCAGGATAAAGAAATCATTTCTTAACGGGGCTGCCTGAACCTGAAGGCAGCCCCTTCCTGTCAGGCCGCTTTGTCAGGGGAATCCTTCAGCTTCTTCGCGGGATTTCCCTTGCCAAGTGACTTCAGCTTTGCCGGCCTGCAGAGTACCTTCTTCTTCCCCGCGACCCGCCGGCACTTCCGGCAGAGAAACTTCGGGTCTGCCACCAGGTCCCTGAATTCACCCGGGCTTTTTTCAATGTCATTGTACGACATGCCGCACCTGCTTTTATTGGAAAGTCCGCTGCTGCCCATGGAAATCAGGTCTCCTGGAGGTTAAATTCAAAATTCATGATTTGTCTCTACTTGTTTCTACTATGCCCTGCCCTGGATTGGGGATTCATAACATGGCATTTAAAGGAGATAAAGAAGGGGGACTGGGGAAAGCATTTCCCCGCAGCAGCGGAACCCCGGGAAAAAATCCGGTGCGGAAAACTGAAAAAAGCTATCCTGCCCCACCCGGGTCATGTAATATCGTCTCTGGAACGCCAATATTTTTGAAATCAGTTTTAAAGATTTCCTGAAAGGATATTTACATGAAAAGCAATCATTTGAAACAGCTGCTGATCGCAGCGGTTTTAATCCTCTCGACCATGACAGCCGGCAGCCTGGTATTTGCCCAGGAGGTCCCCCAGTGGGTCGACCTGTTCAATGGAAAGGACCTTACCGGATGGGTCAACGTAAACACCGACGATGACACCTGGTACGTCGAAGACGGCCTCCTCAACTGCACGGGAATGCCGATCGGGGTCATGAGATCGGAAAAGCAGAATGAGACTTTCATTTTCCATATTGAATGGCGGCACATGGAAGCCGGGGGCAACTCCGGGGTATTTGCCTGGAGTGAAGGACAGGTGCCCGAGGGGAAGAACCTTCCAAAGGGGCTGGAGATCCAGATGCTGGAGCTCGACTGGGTCAACCAGAATATCCGGGACGGTGTGAAACCCCCGGTAGCCTACGTGCATGGAGAACTTTTCGGCGCTAACGGACTGGAAGTAACCCCTGACAATCCCCGCGGAAAACGGAGCAAATCCCTGGAAAACCGCTGCAAGGGCAAAGGCGAATGGAATGTCTATGACGTAGTGGCCGTGGACGGTGTAGTGAAACTCTCTGTCAACGGTAAATTCGTCAACGGGGTGAGCAACTCCAGCGTGAAAAAAGGCTATCTCTGCCTGGAATCAGAAGGCAAGCCGATCCATTTCCGCAACATCAAGATCATGGAACTGCCTCCGGGAATTACCACCCCGGACCAGATCGCCACAGTACTGGATTAGGACCGGACTGCCGGAACGAAGACCCGGCGACCAGAACCACCCGGGGCACCGCCATCCGGCCGGGCCCCGGGAATAAGGCCCCTGCCCTTCATTGCCAATCCCCCTCCAGTCAGATATCCTGCATGAAGTGAAACAACAAAAACCCCCAATCCCCCTCTTCCGCCCCGGGTTCGTTGAAGGAATCACTGGAATCCTGGAGGAGGTGTTCAAGAGCGGCTGGATCGGGTCAGGGCCTAAGGCGGCCGAATTCGAAAAGGCGTTTGCCGGGTATACCGGTGCCCGGTATGCTGTTTCGGTAAACAGCGGCACGGCCGCCCTGCACCTGGCCTGCCTGGCAGCGGGGATAGGTCCTGGCGACGAGGTGCTGGTCCCGGCATTTACCTTTGTCTCAACCGCGCATGCTCCAGTCTACTGCGGAGCCTCGGTGATCTTCGTAGACGTGGAACCCGATACCCTGACCATGGATCCCATTGACCTGGAACGAAAAATCACGCCGCGTAGCCGGGCTGTAATACCCGTGCACTATGGCGGGCAGCCTTGTCGCATGGATGAAATCTGGTCGATTGCCGAGGACCGCGGGCTGGACGTCATTGAAGATGCCGCCCATGCGTGCGGGGCCTCCTTCCAGGGCGCAATGATCGGGGGCCAGGCCCGGAGCCGCCTCTCCTGTTTCAGTTTTAATGCCCTGAAAAACCTTACCACCGGCGATGGGGGCATGGTAACAACCAATGACGGTGAGGCCGCGGCCGGGATCAGAACGCTCCGCTGGATGGGAATAAATAAGAGCACCTACGAGCGGGCGGCACGAACCGGCCCCGCCGGCGGGAACCCCGTCTACCACTGGTTCTACGCAGTGGAATCACTCGGTTTCAAATCCCAGATGAATGACATCAGCGCGGCTATCGGCCTGGCCCAGCTGGCGCGGCTTGATGAGTCAATGGCCAGGCGCCGGACTCTCGCCGCACTCTATACCCGGGAATTTGAATCCCTGGAATGGCTCCGGCTGCCGAAGGAAAGGCCACAAACCAGCTCCGCCTGGAACCTGTTCACCATCAGGACCCCTCACCGGGAGGCCCTCCGCCTCCACCTGAATGAGCGCGGGATATCTTCGAGCGTGCACTATTTCCCGCTTCACCTCCACCCTTTTTACCGTGGCATGACAAGAGGCACAAGCCTTGCCGTCACTGAAAAGGCGGCGGAGCAGATTCTGACAATTCCCTTTCACCCCAACCTCGAGGAGAGCGAAATCGAACGGGTCTTTGCGGCTGTCCGGGAATTCGAACCCCTCTAAATGAAATTGGATCAGGCTGATGAGTTTAAATCCCAAGACCACCGTGATGATGATCAACTACAACGGGTTGCCTGACCTTCCGGACCTTCTGCACTCCCTTGAGGCCCAGACAACCCGGGATTTCGAAGCAGTGTTCTGGGACAATGCCTCTACAGACGGCAGCGTTGAATATGTCCAACGGAATTTTCCCTGGGTCAGGGTCTGCGCCCGGGATTCCAACCTGGGATACGCCAGAGCGGCCAACCTGGGAATCAGGCGCTTCGATTCAGATTTCATAATCATCCTGAATACCGACATCAGGCTCGATCCGGGATGCGTGTCGGAGATCATTTCCGTGGCGATGGAGGACGAACAGATTGCCTGCGCCGCGTCAAAAATGAGGCTGTTTTACCAGCCTGAGCTCCTCAACGGCGTAGGGGGGTGCATGAATTACCTCGGCTATACCTGGGACCGGGGAATGTTCGAAGTGGACCGGGGCCAGTATGACAGGGTTGAAGATGTCATGTTTGCCTGCGGAGGCGCGGCATTATTCAGGAGGTCCCTGTTCCTCTCCTCCGGGGGATTCGACGAGAAATTCTACATGTACCATGAGGATGTGGACCTCTGCTGGAGATTCCGGCTGCTGGGCTACAGGGTGGTCACCGCCCCGGGGTCAATCGTTTACCACAAGTTCAGCCGGTCCACCAGAGACAACAGGGGCATGGAATGGCGGGAACTTACAGGTGAAAGGAATTCCATCAGGGCCATGATCAAGAACTACGAACTGGGCTCCCTGTTCCCTGTGTTGCGGGACCTCTACAGGCTGCCTCAACAGCCTGAAAGGAAAAGGGCCCAGAAAAGAAATTTCCTCTGGAACCTGATGCACCTCCCCGGCACCCTGCGGCACCGCTTCTGGATACAGGGGAAAAGAAAGGTCAGCGACAGGGAACTGGAACACCTGATCGATCCCAATCCCGAGGTCCCGATAGATTCCTCCCTGTTCACGAAGGCACAGAACCCTGAATGAGGATCCTCCACCCCTGCCCCGAACTCATGGAAATGGTCAGGCGTGAGTGGAGAAAAAGGCCTGGCAAC
>CAZOGT010000240.1:0-5014 GCA_964579015.1 uncultured Acidobacteriota bacterium
AGCCGCGTAGAGGCATCCAGATCCAGGTAGTTGTTGAAAGAGAGCTGTTTGCCGTGCAGCTGTTCAGCGGTGATGATCCCTCCCGGTTCTGAAAAGCGGGGCCGGTACAGGGCGGCCTTCTGCTGGGGATTCTCACCGTAACGCAGGGATGCCTGGCGAACCATGTTAAGGTCAAGGGTCTCGGGAAGGCTCTCCTTGTCCCCTTCCAGGCCCGCGAGGTAGCCGGATATGGCGGCATCATAGGAAGCTGTATGGGAAAAGGCTTTCAGGGCCAGTTCAGCCCTGGTTCCAGCTGAGGTCTCTCCTCCGGAGGCGCGGATTTCATCCACAATCATGCCATAATCGCCGGGATCCACAACCACTGTCACGGTGTCATGGTTCTTGGAGGCGGCCCTGATCAGGGTAGGCCCTCCAATGTCTATTTTCTCGACAGCTTCGGCCTTGGTGACTCCAGGCTTGCGGATGGTCTGTATAAAAGGGTACAGGTTCACTACCACCAGCCCGATAGGCGGGATATCCTTTTCCCTGAGAACATCCAGATGCGCCTGCTCAGAGTGCCTGGCGAGGATGCCGGCATGAATTCTAGGGTGAAGGGTCTTGACCCTTCCGTCCAGGATCTCCGGAAACCCGGTATGTTCAGAAACCGGGGTATATTCTATACCCGCTTCCTTTAAAGTCCGTCCTGATCCTCCTGTTGACAAAATTTTAATGCCCATCTCAGCAAGGCTTCCGGCAAGCTCAACCAGCCCCGTCTTGTCTGAAACGCTTATCAGTGCAACCTCAATCTTCATTTATAAAGCCTTTCCAGTTAGTTTAATGGAATGAAAACAGTACCAATATTACAACGAATTCAAAGCAAGTAAAAATTTAATTGCCTCACTCCGGGACACATGGTTCAGGGGGTGTTTTCCGGCCAGGAACAGGATATACATGTGAAACAGATTACATACCAGGCCCGCATTTAGAGGACAGTACCTAAAGAGGCGGGCCTGATCTTCCGGCAGAATATGGTTATTGTCTGGTTTTTGGAAGCAAAAATGCATATAATCTTTTATCATACCAGTTTGCAAAACGTTCAGAACAGCACTGTAGAATGGGGACAATATAATTCAGAGAGGACATGGGCCCTTCCATTACCGGGACTAGAGGGCATCGCATGATATGGCAAAGGAAACGGAAACACCCGATAACGCTCAGGCAAACCGGAGAAATCGGAAACTGAGTGATGAAAAAATTGAAACGGTGCTGGTTGTTGATGATGAGGAACTCATCAGGATATTGACTGAAAACTTCCTTGGGCAACTGGGATACAGGACGGTGCTGACTAAATGCGGTGAGGAGGCTGTTGAAATGTTCCAGGAAGAACCTGATCGGTTCCAGCTGGTTCTTTCAGATATCACAATGCCGGGAATCGACGGGATTGAAACAGTCCGCAGGCTCCGGCAGATTAATCCCGGGCTGATGGCCATTATTTCATCCGGATACTCCAACGAAAGAATCGACTCGATTCCCAGGGATACTGTTTTCCTGGCCAAGCCCTATTCGATTACGGAACTGCGGGCAGCAATAACTAAAATATCCACCCTCCATAACCGGCGGAACTGAAGCGCCCTCAGCGAAGATCAATCCTCTGCATCACCAGACTCCCAAAGATCAACTCTTTCAATTGAGATGCCTTTCCCTGTCTTCGGATCAATTTCAACCAGGACCGAACAAAAGCGGGGATTACCTGAGGCTGGTTCGAAGCGGGACCTGGCGATACCGGTCAAAAACCTGGGCAGGGCAGTTTCAACCTGCATGCCGATAATTGAATCATAGGCCCCGGTCATCCCGACATCCGTCACGTAAGCAGTTCCTCCCGGCAATATCCGGTGATCGGAGGTAGGCACATGGGTGTGGGTCCCCAGCACGGCTGATACTTTTCCGTCCAGGTACCATCCCATGGCCATTTTTTCAGAGGTTGCTTCAGCATGAAAGTCTACAATAACGACATCCGCCCTGGCTTTCAGTGATTCAACCAGCTTGTCGGCGGTACGGAAAGGGCAGTCCAGGGGAGGCATGAAAACCCTGCCCTGCAGGTTGAGGACCGCAACCGAAATTCCGGTCTGGGACGTAGCGACACACATCCCGCTGCCGGGAAGCCCGGGGGGGTAATTCGCGGGGCGAAGCAGGAGCGGCTGGGTATCGAGGTAGGCAAAGGTTTCCTGGTTGTCCCAGATATGATTTCCCGAGGTCATTACATCGACCTGGAGACGCAAAAATTCTTCGGCTATCTTCCTGGTTATCCCGAACCCGCCGGCCGCATTCTCAACATTGAGAATCGTGAAATCCACTCCATGTTTATGGCACACCGCTCCGAGGTGTTCCTTCAGAATCCTCCTCCCGGCGCGTCCGACAATATCCCCTACAAAAAGTATTCGCATGCAGCCACTTTCCTACTTGGCGTATTCTACAACCCTCATTTCCCTGATCAGGGTGACTTTTATCTGTCCCGGGTAGTCCAACTCCTTCTCTATCTTCTTGGCCACATTCTTGCTCAGCCAGTAGGCCTGGTCATCATCAATCCTGGACGATTCCACTATGACCCTGATTTCCCTGCCGGCCTGCAGGGCGAATGCCTTTGTTACCCCATTGAATGAAGTCGCCAGCTTTTCAAGCTTTTCAAGCCTCTTGACATAGCTTTCCAGCACCTCCCGCCGGGCTCCAGGCCTGGCCGCCGAAATAGCATCGGCAGCCTGGACCAGCACAGCTTCCGATGTGCGGAACTCGACATCAAAATGGTGCGCTTCTATGGCATGAAGCACGTCTTCGCTCTCACCATACTTCCGGGCGATTTCCAGGCCAAGCTGCAGATGGGTACCTTCCATCTCGCGGTCAACAGCCTTGCCGATATCATGAAGCAGCCCGGCCCTCTTGCAGATCTCCGGATCAGCTCCAATCTCCTGGGCCATCAGGTAGGCGAGGTAGGCTACATCGCGGCTGTGGTTAAGGATGTTCTGTCCGTAGCTCGTCCGATACTTAAGCTTCCCGAGAAGGCTCAGGACATCGTCGTGAAAATTGTGAATCCCGAGTTCGAAAGCTGCATGCTCACCCTCTTCTCTCAACTGCTTGTCGAATTCCTTCTCGACCTTTTCCACAACTTCTTCGATTCGGGCCGGATGAATCCTTCCGTCCCTGATCAGCCTCTCGATCGATACCCTGGCTATCTCCCTCCGCAAGGGGTCAAATCCTGATAAAATTACTGCTTCCGGCGTATCATCAACAATCAGGTCGATTCCGGTAGCCTGTTCAAGCGCCTTTATGTTCCGCCCTTCTCTGCCTATAATCCGGCCTTTCATTTCATCTGAAGGGAGGTCGACAACGGAAACCGTGGATTCTATGACGTGTTCAGCCGCGCACCTCTGGATAGCCAGGCTTATCACCTTCCGGGCCTCGATTTCAGCCTTTTCCCTGGCGGTTTCCTCAATGCGCTTGGCAAGGTGGGCCGCGTCATGCAGGGCCTCATTTTCGACATTGATCATCAGGGCGCTCCTGGCCTCTTCAACCGTCATCTCAGCGACTTTTTCCAGTTGCTGAACCTGTTCCTGGCGCAGCGCTTCAATCTCATTCCTGCCGGACTCAACCTCTTCCGCCCTGATTCTCAGCAGCTCGACCCTTCTCTCGACATCCCTCCGCCGCTTCTCGGTCCTTTTGGCGTCCCTTTTAAGGCGATGGGCTTTCTCCGTAAGCCCCATGTCGAGTTCGTCAATTTTCTTTCTCTGTTCCTGAAGGCTGTTTTCTGACTCAACTCTCCACTTGAAAATCTCATCCTTCGCTTCCAGCAATTTCTCTTTTTTCAGGCGTTCGGCATCATTCCTGGCGCTGCATAATAATTTTTCCGCCTTTTTCTCGGCTTCATTCAACTGACGTCTTACGGCTCTGCTTTTGAGCAGGTACCAGACCAAAATCGCACCTGCCAGTACAATAGCCAGACCAATGATGTTCTCCATTATTCAGAATACCTTCCATATCAATAGAGGATCCCGGTTTCGAGAACAACCGAAGAAGCGGGGTTGGAGGTCGATGAGGTCGAATACCAAATGACTGGGATTTGTACTACTCAGATATTGTCAAATCATCCAAATGTTCTTTCACAAATTCACAGTGATTGTGCAAACGAGCCTCAAGCAATGACAGATCATTGCAGCACTCCAGGTATTCATCGGCAATACTCAGGGCTGCAAGGATAGCTATCTTATTTGTATCCGCAATTCTGGAGAATTGCGACACTTCCCTCATTTTTTTATCTACAATCTCTGCCAGGGCTCTTATCTTGTCAGGATTATCTCCCCTTATGGCATAGACCTGATTAAAAATCTCAACCGAAGTTGACCGTTCCATACGGCTCCAGTCCCCTTCCCTGCAAATCTAATTCGATTTTCCCAACGGCCTCTCTTCAAGTACCGAGATCTGCTCTCTTATCATCTCAATCCGTTTCCGGATCTCACGCTTATCGCGCTGCCAATCAACAGGAAACTGGTGAACAGCAGCGACTTTCCCACCTTTTAGCTCCTCCAATTCTTTCTCAAAGCTTTCAAGCTTCAGCTTCAGATTAGAATTCTCCTCCCGCAATTTCCGAATTTGCGCGGATGCAATCCTTATCGTCTCTTCAATACGGGTTAGATTATCTTTCAATACTCCTTGATCCTTCCGCCCTGCCCGGATGCCGGCCGCTGAGGGCCGGAGGCCGGTGAGGCCGGGATTAAAAGCTCATGGATCCCGCCATCCCGGAGAGACTTCACCAAAAAGGGCTTCAGGAATGGAAGTTACCTCAACTCAGCTGAAAATTCGCTCTTCAGCAGACTCCGCACTTTTTCGCAGGCGGAATCAACTTCTTCCTGAACAAGGGTCCGGGCTGGATCGGAAAACAGTATCCGCACCGTGAGACTGACCTTATCGCGATCAATATTCGAACCCTGATAAAGGTCAATCAGGCAAACATCCTGCAGCCCTTTAATCCCCAGACCTTTTATCT
>CAZOGT010000241.1:0-5004 GCA_964579015.1 uncultured Acidobacteriota bacterium
TGCGCGCCTCAGGAAAAAAGTCAAGGAGCCGCACGGAGACGCGGCTGTTCGCGAAGGCGCGGCAGATAAACTGTTTCGAATGGGAAGTACGCCCGCCTTGAGGGCCCTTCTCGACAGGTACACCATCAACGTTTCCCCTTCGACCCAGGATGAACGTGAGAAGGCAATGGTCAAATCATGGCTGGTGAGCCTGGGGGAACCTGCGATCGAACCTGTGCTTGATTTCCTCAAGACCGAGCGCTCGGTATACTGGCCGGCCCGGATACTGCGGGATATCCTGGATGAACCGGAATACTGCAGGGAGTTGAACAATGTCCTGGAGTACCTTTGGAAGAATCCTCCGGCAACCGCATTCCCGAAAACCCAGCTCATTCGATCTGCCGAGGGAATCCATGAGGCAGCACTGATGGAAACCATCAAGCGATACCTGGAAGATGAAGATGATGATGTAAGGCTGGCTGCGATTGAGTATCTGATGCACTGCCCTGAGAAAGATGCCAGGGAAGACCTGCTGCAATGCTTCGTTGATTCTGAAGACCGTGCCAGGATCAGGCTGCAGATTCTTGAAAAGTTTGCTGAAAAAGACTGGTCTGTCCGCGGTTTTCGCCCCCAGATTGAAGAAGCGCTCCCTGAGGATTTCAGCCTGACCAGGGAAGGAAAGGTTAAGAAAATACGGAAATAAGGTAAGTGGGGCCGGGAATACCGGGCAATGGTCTTTCAGCATCCCCCACTCTTCCACAAGGAAACACAACAATGATTAATGGAGTTGAGTTCAAGGAACTGGTAACACATGTTGACGAACGGGGCTTTTTCCGGGAAATCATCAGGGTGACTGACCCGCTTTTCAAAGAGGGATTCGGTCAGTGGAGCCATTCACTGATGTACCAGGACGTGATCAAGGCCTGGCATATCCACCAGCGGCAGATTGACTGGTGGTATGTTTCCACCGGGGTCCTGAAGGTGGGCCTCTATGACGCGCGCAAGGCTTCTCCGACTTTTGGTGATACCATGTCACTGTTAATGGGTGACAACCAGGGCGCCCAGGTCCTGCGGATTCCCACCGGAGTCGCCCATGGATGTAAATGCATCAGCGGTCCGGTAAATCTCTTTTATATCACTTCCCAAACCTATGATCCCGAAGATGAGGGGAGAATTGCTTTCGATGACCCTGAGATCGGCTTCGACTGGCTATCAGGCCCGGAGATAACCTGATCAGCATCTGTTTTCTTCAGCTCCGGCTGCTATCTCCCTCTTTCGTCACCCCAGATAACCCTGTGAAGCTGAAGCTGCATCCGAACCGGAAGATTGTCCCTGAGTATCCATTCAGCCAGGTCCCGGGGATTGATAACCCCGGAAACCGGGGAAAAAAGAATTTCATGCCTGCTTCCCAGGCTGTATTCCCTGATTACATTTTCAGCCCACCTGTAATCGGCTTCCGAGGCAATGACAAACTTGATTTCATCCGATGGTTTCAGGAGCAAAAGGTTCTCCCACATGTTCCTGTCCGACATACCGCTTCCCGGGCACTTGATGTCATAGATAATCTTGATCCGCCTGTCAACCTTCGCAATAGTGCGGTGTCCACCGGTCTCCAGCATGACCTTGCGCCCTTCGTCCAGGAGAAGGCCCATCAAAAGGTAAGAATTCTCCTGCAACAGGGGTTCGCCACCGGTAAGCTCCACCAGCCGCACAGGATACTTCCTGACTTCCTCCATAATCCGGCTCAAAGTCATCCTGGTGCCGCTTTCCAGGGCATAGGAAGTATCGCACCAGGCGCAGCGCAGGTCACATCCTGCCAGCCGGATGAAGAGGCAGGGTTTTCCGGCCAGGGTTGATTCGCCCTGCAGGCTGAAAAAAATCTCGCTGATACTCAGGCAGTCCTGATCATTCACAGGTATAAAATACACCACTCCGCCGGCAGCGGGAACTCCAACGTCAAAAAGATGCATGTTGATTCGGCAGTGGGGCTGGGCTAAAATCTATCTTTATTAACTTTAATCATCTGTTAGGAGTCGACAGGCCCATGAAAGTAAGTCTGATTTCTTTCTTTCGCCTTTTTATATTGTGTATCCTGGTCTTTACCCTGATCACGCCCTGGTCCGCAGCCGATGTATCGAAGGAGATTGTTACTGAGTATGAGAACACCTACGTTAACCGGGCCATGTTTTTAAAGACCCCGATAAGGGGGGACAGGCAGACTATCTTCCTGAGGGGCGGCAACATAATACCGGACCCTTCCAATTCGGGCCGTCCTCTTTCCTTCCTGGTCGGGGAACAGGTCAGGATAACTGAACTCAAGTTCCGCAACAATTCGATTGAATTCACCGTTGCTGCCATAGACGGGAGCAAAAAAGGACTCCTGGTTTTCCAGTTTCCCGGCCAGCTGGAATTCAATTTCCCGGAAAGGGAGAATTTTGACAGGGCCTTGAATAACTCTCTGATCGCCGGGCTTTCCTACCAGGAAATTGAATCCGCCAAGAAAGAATTCATCCAGGACGAATTTCGAAGGGTCACCCAGGACATAGCCAGGACAACCAGCTCCGACAATACCTTTGTAATGGATGCCATTGCCACAGAAATCCCCGAGGTTGCAGATGCCATCAGAAGCAGGGAGCAGGCTGAAAAAGAACTGGAGGAACTCCGCTCCCGTTATGCAGGCGTTGAAGCCGAACGAAACAGGCTTGACGAGCAGGTACGCGAACTAAACAGCAACCTGAACAGGGAACAGCAGGAGGCCCGGAGAATCCTCAATGAAAGAGACTCGCTGGCAAGGAAAGAAACGGAACAGCAGCAGGAGCTGCGTAGTCTCAGAAACGAAAACTCTACTATCAGGAAGCAACTGACTGCGATTGCCAGCGAAATGGACATCCAGCTGGGGTCAAATTCGGAGCTTTCCGGACAGGTGGACTCGCTGAGTAAAAACCTGCAGAACCTGAGGGATGAATGGGGAGCACTGCAGAAAAAAATGGAGTCAACTGAAGCTGAGCTGGCTAAGATAAAAGAGGAAAGGAACAGGCTCACCTCTGACCTGTCCGTGTCACGAAGGAAGGCCTCCCAGCTTGAGTCGCAGCTGAATTCACTGACCTCAAACCGTGACAGCCTCGAGGCTACTTATGTAAGGACCAAGAACCAGCTGGACAACCTGGAGCTTGCCCTGAAAACCTCCAATTCAGTATCCCTGGTCAGGATGAAAGAGAATTCCGGAGAGCAGAAGGGTGCTTTACGATATGAAGTCAACCTTCTGTCCAAGAGAATCGGCACCTTTTCAGTCCGCCCACCCGCGGACATTACCGACCGGGGAGAAGCGGCTTTCACCGTCGACTCACCGGATACGGTTCAGTTCAGCGAAGAAGAGCGCATAATGTTCGCCTCTCTGGGCAAGGAGATCAGGATCAGGGCCTTCTGGACCGCCATGGGAGGCAGCCTGGAAAGCAGCCTGGTGGAAGGTGAGGAGCTGCAGGCCGCAGCACCTCGTGAAACTGCTGCCTGGGCCTGGAATTTTTCTGGTTCCCCGGATTCCGGGCAAATGGCCCTGCTCAGGGTCAGTTTCCTCGACCAGAATGACAACGTCATCCCCGTGACTGACCTGGAATTCGAGATCAGTCCAAAAAGCATTATTCCCTTAAATATCAAGGGTTCCTTCTGGATTCCGGCTTTAATCGGATTCATCCTCGGCTCCCTGCTCATGGCTGTCCTGATCAGGCTTACCGGAAGAAGCAGTAATGGGAAACCCAGGAAAGGGACATCCCGCAGGGACCCGTCCAGTTATTCTACCCAGAAAAATTTGTAATAATTCCTTCCGCCTGATCAGGGCAGCAGGAGCCGGGAGCCAGAGGAGCCGCCAATGGAGAGGGAACGAATTTTGGAAAAACGTGCAGAACAGGTAATCGATCGATTAAAGGAACATTATCCTTCCGCTACTTCAGCCTTGTCCCATAAGGATCCTTTCCAGCTTCTGGTGGCTACAATTCTTTCAGCCCAGTGTACAGATGAGAGGGTCAACATGGTTACCCCGGAATTGTTCCGGCTATACCCCGGGCCGGCTGAAATGGCTTCCGCCGACCTGGAATCCCTTGAGGAAATAATCCACAGCACCGGATTTTACAGGAACAAGGCCAGGAGCATCCGCCAGGCGTCTGAACATATTGTGAAGGACTTCCAGGGTTCGGTCCCTGCGAACATGGAAGACCTGCTCAGCTTGCCGGGCGTTGCCAGGAAGACGGCCAATGTTGTCCTGGGAACCTGGTTCAGGAAGCCGGAAGGGGTAGTGGTCGACACCCACGTGAAAAGGATTTCCGCCCTCCTGGAGTTTACCGCAAAGAAGGATCCCATTCAGATTGAAAAGGACCTGATGGCCCTGCTTCCCAGGGAGGAGTGGATAGGCTATTCTCACCGGATAATCCTGCATGGCAGGGAGACCTGCAAGGCAAGAAAACCACTCTGCAATGCATGCTTCCTGTCAGACCTTTGCCCTTCCGCGGTCCTCGAATAGCTGGACTGAAGCTGGAAGATACTGCCTCGGTGTCAGGAATCGCCTCTTTCCCGGTAAAAATGCCCGAGAGGCCCGTTTCCCGAGCCCAGGGAATAGGAATTTCTGATTGCCCCGGTCACGTATTCCTTGGCCCGGCTGACAGCCTCCCGGAGGGAGCTTCCCCTTGCCAGGAAGGCTGCAATAGCCGCAGCCAGGGTACACCCGCTTCCATGGGTATTGAGGGTATCAATCCTGGGAGCCGAAAACTCGATAAATTCCTCCCCTTCATATAACAGGTCCACGGAATTTCCGGAATCCCGGAGGTGTCCGCCCTTGATCAGTACTGCCCCGGGGCCGAAGGCCAAAATCTCCCGGGCAGCGGAATGCATATCTTCCATGGTTCCAAGGGGACGCCTGACCAGGGAGGACGCCTCATCCAGGTTTGGAGTGACAATCAGGGACAGGGGGAACAATTCCCTGACCAGGATCTCGGACGCTGTCCCGGAAATGAGTTCATCACCGCCGGTTGAGAC
>CAZOGT010000242.1:0-5002 GCA_964579015.1 uncultured Acidobacteriota bacterium
ATAAAGCCGCGCCTTTTCTTTTCCTCGAGCCTTTCCTGCCGGGAGGCCTTGGGAACAGAGGTTTTCCTGCGCACTTTCCTCTCCTGCAGGGCTCCTGAAAGCAGCCCTGCAAACCGTCGAATCGCGTCATCCCGGTTGGTTGACTGCTGCCTGCTCTTCTGAGATGAAACCCTGAAAATCCCCTCACCTGAAATTCTTCCTTTCAGGCGCTTTTTAATCAGCGTTTTCTGCTCTTCATTGAGGCTGGGGGATTTGTCCAGATCAAATTCCAGGATCACCCTGGTATTCACCTTGTTGACATTCTGCCCGCCGGGGCCGCTGCTGCGGACAGCTGAAAAAGTGAGTTCATCCAATGGGATCGAAAGATCCTGGTTGATTTCTATTCTTTCCATGATGATCTGTAATACTTCATCATCCCTTGTAGACCATCTCCCCGCCGACAAAGGTTGAGTCAACCATATAATCTTCGGTGAGCAGGACCATGTCTGCCTGAGCGCCGGCCTCAAGGATGCCTATCCTGCCTTCCAGGCCGAGGCATTTGGCAGGAGTGGTGGTCATGGTCTCCAGGGCTTCGCCCAGGGTGCATCCGGTGAACTCAATCAGGTTCCTGAGCCCCCGATCGAGTGAGATCACCGCGCCGGAGATGGTTCCGTCAGCCAGAGTGCAGACTTTGTCGGTTACGATCACGTCATAGTCACCCAATCGGCACTTGGATCCGGGAGGCAGGCCCATGGCTGCCAGGGAATCAGTCACTGAATTCATCCGCTTCGGGCCCAGGGCCTCCCAGACCACCTTTACCAGGGAGGGATGAACATGGACGCCGTCAACAATAATTCCCACGGTGACCCTCTCATCATAAAGAAGGGCTCCGGGCAGTCCGGGTTTACGGTGATGCAGGGGAGGCATGGCATTGAAAAGATGCGTCCCGTAGGTGATCCCGGCATCGAACCCGGCCATGGCCTCTTCATAGGTGGCCTGGGTATGCCCGGCACTCACTACCACGCCCCTTTTGGAAAGGGTTTTAACGGCAGACAGTGCGTCAGGCATTTCCGGAGCGAGGGTTACCAGCCGCACCCCGCCTTCAGGTGACCAGCCTTCAATGAACTCATCCCTGGCGGTGCGGATGTAGTCCTGGTTATGGGCGCCCTTTTTTTCCGGGTTCAGGAAAGGCCCCTCAAGGTGCAGCCCCAGAGGATTGCATCCTTTGTACCCGGAAGGCTTGCCTTCCGTAATGACCTTCCTGGCCTTCGCCGTGTTGGGAATCGATGAGGTAATGACCGTTGGAAGAAACGTGGTAATGCCAAACTGGGCAAGATCGCCGGCCACTGTCCAGATGGTCTCGGGATCAGCGGTAAAATCATTGCCGAATCCGCCGTTGAGCTGCATTTCAATCAGACCCGGTACCAGGTATTTCCCTTTGGCATCGAATTCTTCAGTTCCCTCAGGACAGGCAAACGCCCCTTCGGGGCCAATCGCCCTGATCTTGTCACCATCTGTCAGCACGGCACCCTTTTCAATAGTGAGCCCGGGTGTCACCACCCTGGCATTGTGAATATAAAACATAATCTTTCCCTCGTAGTCTTTATTGATTGTTGTCCTGATCGTCTGTTTGCTGTTGAACAAAAAGATCTGCCATTAAATATACCACCTGTTAAGGATCTGTGCGAGAGGTAACGTCGGCGGAGGCTCCCCATTTTTCGCGGGTGAGAAGGATTTAAAATCGGGATCGCCGTCGGCGTCGGTATCGGTATCGAAAAATTGATGAGCCGGCCCTGAATCCGGGGCCCAGGCGGCCGGCCGGGAATTCGACCCCGATAGCGCCCCCGACCTAGATCCCGAGATGTAATGAATCCGGATTCGGGCTACACTGTTGATATGACCGCGAAGTAATGACAGATGCTGCCGCCGAGGACAAAGAGATGCCAGATGGCGTGGTTGAATTTCAGGCGGTCCCACTTGTAAAAAACAGTTCCCGCGGTATAGAAAAACCCGCCGGCAAAAAGCATTACCAAGCTGAAGAGCGGAAGGGTCTTGACGACCTGGAAGAATACCAGGACAATTATCCATCCCATCAACAGATAGAGGACCAACCCGATCCTGTGGGTCTCCTCAAAACGAAAAACCTTCAGAAAGATTCCGACGATGGCTGTTACCCAGACAATACTCAGGATCGTCCAGCCAAGTGAACTCCTCATGACAGTGAGCATGAAAGGAGTATAGGTACCGGCAATCAGGAGAAAAATCGCCGAGTGATCAATGGCCTGCATAACCCGCACCGCCCTGGTCCTTGTCAGGCTGTGATAGAGGGTGGAGGCCAGGTAGAGAAGGATCAGCGTAGACCCGAAGATGGAAAACCCGACTATGTGCCAGGTGTCTCCATATGAAACAGCGAAGTGGGTAAGGAAGACCAATCCCACGATGCTGGCAATAAAGCCTATTCCGTGGCTGATGCTGTTCAAAATATCCTCGCCCAGCGTGTACTCGTGATCCGGGGCCATCCCGGTACTCTGTTCCGTCATTGAATCCTCGTTAAAAATCTTTCCCGGGTCAGCTCTCCCGTAAAAAATTTCCGGGAGAATCATCTGCAGAATGCGAAGGTATTATACCTCATAATCGGGGCCTCCCGTAAAGAGAGCAGTTTTAACCCGCAATTCTTAACAGTAATCTCATGGTCGATCATTTGCCGTTTGCTTCAGCTCAAAGCTCACCGGAACCCTTATCCGAAGCCGGCATTCGAATATGTCAGGCCAACTGTCGAAATCTGGATTGGATTTGCTGGAGCTGGCAGCTCCAGCTACTATCTTCCTACCTGTGGAAGCTTTTGGCGATAAACCGCAGGCCGTCGCGGATACCGGTCCTCCAGTAAATCCAACTGTGGCCGCCGTCCCTGACCCGGTATTCGTGGTCGATCTCCCGGTTTCTCATAATCATATGCAGGGTCGAGTTACCGGCATAAAGGAAATCATCATCACCGCAGTCGATATACCAGCGGACCTTATTCAGTTCTTCGACGGGGAGAGTCTCAGCCAGCCTGACCGGATTGTTGTTCCAGAAATGCTCCGATAATTGGGGGGGGTCTCCCTGTAACGGTCCAAAGGGAACCTTCAGGTACCGGTCATACTGCTCGGGGGTCTGCTTGACCAACTGATCATCCGCCCAGATTCCGGCACTGAAAGCCACGCAGGCGGCAAACATGTCCGGGTGGCGCATCGCCAGGCCGAGCGATCCGTATCCGCCCATGGAGAGGCCGGAAACCGCCCTGAACTCCCGCTTGTCCCGGACCCGGTAAGTCTTCTCGATATGAGGGATCAATTCCTCCAGGAACATCTTTTCCCATGGCGCCTCGCCGGTGTAGTCATCCACATACCAGGTAACCCCGCCATCCGGCATCACAATAATCATCGCCGGAACTTCTCCACTGGTAATCAATTCATCAGCCGATACGTTGACCTCACCAAACTGAATCCAGCCGGTCTCGTCGTCGGAATACCCGTGCAACAAGTAAAGCACCGGGTATTTCCGAGAGGAAATGGAGTAATCAGGGGGAAGATAGACCGCGAAATTGACATCCTGCCCCATCAGCCCGCTCTCGATTGACAGGCCCTCCAGGACCTGCCCCCGGGGAAAATAACTTCCCCGGCTGTCTGCACCTGTGACCATAACTGATCCCAGGCAAAATGAAACCATAACCGCAGCAAAAAACATTTTTTTCATGACAACCTCTCAGAGATAAACCCCGAAAAAAAATCCAGGGGCCAATAAAAACTCGATTTGGCAATCGCCCGCCCTGCTGTAGGGCTAATCCTGGTCTTTTTCAAAAACAATATCTCCTTCCGGGTGGCCGGTGATCCTGTTATTCTCCATGTTAACCGGCAACCCGTTCTCGTAAATCATGATTCCGGCTTTCTGGGTGCCATTTCCAGTGTCCCTGATGATGTTCTCTCTCAGTACCACATCTTCGGCCGGGGAGTTGAAGGAAAAGCCGTACCCTCCTTCCCTTGTCCCGTTGTTCTCTACCAGGTTCTTCTCAAAGGTGCAGCGATGGGGTGCATTGGAGGCCCTCTCTCCCCTGAAATTGACCCCGTCACTGCCGTTATTGAAAATCTTGTTTTCCAGGAACAGGATATCGGTGTCCTTGTGCCCGTTACAAATCCCAAAACGCCCGTTGTCGTGAAAATGATTGCCCTTGACCAGGCTGTGATGCACCCGCCAGCAGATGAAAAGCCCGTCCACATCGTTATGGTGGCTGATGTTGTTTTCGATGATTGTCCGGGGAGATCCGGTTCCGGGGTGCATCCCCATGTTGGCGCTGTGGCTGATCTCGCAGTGGCGCACCGTGACATCCTCGGTAATCTGCCAGCTGATTCCCTCACCATTGCAGTTCCTGACCAGCAGGTTGTCGACAAGCACATTCCTGGACTTGAAGATAAACACCCCGGCACCGCGGCAGCCGTCCATTCGGGAGCTCTGTTCCCGGTTGCCGTCAATGGCGAAGTTGGTTATCACCACGTTCTCAGCCTCAACAGCTTCAACCGCTGAGGTGGCATTGGAAACCACTCCTCCCCGGTCAGCCCGGTAGTCCCGGACCAGCCCGGTATCGAAGTAAATTACATTTCCCCGGATTTCAGTGATCAAGGCGGTGCTCACCGCCCAGCAGCTGTTCTGGTTGTCGTCTGTCACCTGCAGGGCCATGCCCGGCGCGAACCCGGCCGGATCTTCGACCGTTACCTTCAATTCCCCGAAATCCGCATCCACAACAAACCTGGAACTGTATCCTTCCCCGATTTGAAGTACTGTTTCGAGTCCCGACCCCTCCAGCCTGACATTCGATTTCACCCTGACCGGGGCCGTTACCCTGAACACCCCGGGAGTCATCTTCACGGTACCGCCCCGGGCAGGGAGAAGGTCAATGGCGTTTTGCACAGCCCGGTTGGTGAACCCGTAGATGTCAGACCCCTCAGCCCCTACGGTGATCACCCTGTCCGGGACCAGGGGGTCCACG
>CAZOGT010000243.1:0-4985 GCA_964579015.1 uncultured Acidobacteriota bacterium
AGGTTCCCAGGATCTCAATCATCCAGGCCGCGGGAGCAAGCCCGCTATACAGGACACTGGTCTCAAGCGCCAGCGAACTCCTGCCCACCAAGGACGCGTTCACTCTGGTCAGCGCCATCAAGATCGGCAAGCCGATCAGCTGGAAAAAGGCCCTCCGGACCCTGCAGTTCACGGATGGATGGTGCGACGTGGCCACTGAGCAGGAAATCGCCGATGCCAAGGCGATCCTGGGTCGGGACGGAATCGGATGCGAACCTGCGTCAGCGACAACCGTGGCCGGCCTGAGAAAACTCAGGGACCTGCAGATGGCGGGCCGGGCGGAAATCACTATTGACCCTGATGAGGACGTGGTTGCCATCCTGACCGGGCACCAGCTCAAAGACCCGGAATACACGGTCAACTATCACCAGGACAACCTTTACGAACACGCTGTCTATGATTCGGTCCTGGTTGAAAAATCAGGCAAGCTCCACCCTTCTTTCTCCAACCAGCCGGTAAAGGTTAAAGCCGACAAGGACGAAATCAAGAAGCTGCTGGGAATCTGAGCCGGAAATCTGAGCCGTCTTTCCCGCCCTGTCCTGACAGGAGCGGTGAGTCATTGATGGAACCGGCCGGCGCGAGGGTTGACCAGGTCCGCAAGGAAATCGAGGATCCGCGCTTCAGCCCAGTAGCGGTCCGGCCGTCCGGGAGCCGCGAAAAACCCCACGTGGCCGCCCTTCCTTGTCAGGCAAAGTGTTATATGTTCATTGCCTTTCACAGCTTCGGATTCCAGGGCCTGCGAGGTCAGGATCGGATCATCCTTTGAATGGACTATATAGGTCGGAATCCTGATCGAGGAAAGCAGGTTCCAGGCGCTCTGGGTCCGGTAATACTCGTCAGCCGAGTCAAAACCGCTCAGGGGAACGGTAAAAGCCTCATCGAATTCCCGAATTGTGCGTGATTTAAGAACCGCTCCGGTGTCCAGGTAGTTCTGGTAGCGCACGGCGTCCCGGAGCATCGAATTGTGCAGCTTGCGGATAAAGCCCTTCCTGTAGACCAGGGTCGAGGGCTTCTCCATTACCCGAGCGCTCCCCGGAAGGTCGGTAAGAGGCGATATCACGGCGGCTCCCTGCACCCATTCCGGGGGAGAAGAGCCCCATTCACCAATCATCTTCAGGAGGATGTTGCCGCCCATTGAAACCCCGGACAGGAGAAACCTGTCAAGCCCGAGGCCTTCCCGGGCCTTGAGGAGCAGGTCATTGATAAGGGCACTGCACCCGGAATGAAAAACCGTCGGCTTCTTTCCGCTGGTCGACACATCGTACATGCTGGGAGAAAAAACATTCCATCCCAGGTATCCTGTTTTTTCAATGAGTCCCAGTACATACCGGGATCGGCTCGATCCTCCCATTCCGTGGAGAATGAGAAGAGTAGGGGCTGACTTATCGCGGACCAGGCACCTGCTCACTACCCGGGAATTGTCATAAAGGGTAATGTTTGTTTCCCTTATCATGGGCCATTCAGGAGGAAAAGGCCTTTTCATATAGGAAGGAACCAGTGTCTGCAGATGACCGTTCCACAATAAGGGATGGGGTTTAAAAGTGTCTTTCTTAAATTCGCTTTTCATAAAGGAATCCGCAACCGAAACAGGCTCCGTCTACAAATCCGGGCTGCCGTAAAGAGAAAAAATCCTGCAATCATCCTCAGGCTAACATATCAGGATTGGTTCGCGGATGAATCCCTCCATTTTTTCCAGATCAGAAGCAGGAAGGCAAGCGAAAGAGCTCCGAGCGAATCAGCCGCGATATCAGCCCAGGACGCATGCCTTCCGGGAATGAACGACTGGTGCCATTCGTCAGAGAACCCGTATGCCGAGGCCAGCAGGAAGGAAAGCTGGAGGTGGCGCCCGCTGAACTGCCCCCTCCAGAGGGATTTAATGCCGCCCGAAAAACCAAGGATAATCGCCAGGGCCAGTATGCCGTATGCAAAAAAATGGAGGAGGTAGTCAGGCGCGATATCCGCCCCGCGGGGAGATGGGTCGTTTGACTGAAGGAAGATCAGCAATGCCCAGAGAATCGCGGGCATCCAGTTCAGCAATTTCATGAGGTCCAGCTGTTTACCATGGAATCAAGGTCCATAACCAGGCAATTATGAACGAACAGACAACAAAATATCCGATTAATTCCAAAAAATACCGGAGCTGCTCCTTCCTGGTATCCCGGTTCAACAGGGCGAACACGATGGAAACACATACCGAGAAGATTACGAGGGCCACGAAATGATTCATTCCCGGTTCCCTCTAGCTATATCATAGGTATCAAGTATCAGAAGCATATTGACCAGGCCCGCTGTATAAAGAAAGGTATTTCCGTATTCATATCCCATGGAAAGGATATTTCCGGTTCCTGCTCCCACGGTTTTACCCGCCAGGTAGAATATGCCGGTGGCGCCGTCGGCAATGAACCTGAGCAGGCCGAAGAAACCCGGTTCCAGGCTGAAGAGCTTTCCGTCCATGCTGAGGCCGGTTAGAAATAAAATCAGCACCAGCGAAAGAAATATTAATCCGCGGTCCCATTTCCGCAGATACATATGCCCGCCCCCGGGAACCAGCCAAGCTATCAGGCAGGCCATGATTGTTTTACTCATGGACAGAATAATAAGGTTTTAGGCCCTTTAAGGTCAAGGCAGGTTCTACTGGGGACAGAGGACATTTTCCTACAGGGGACAGTCACCTGCAGTGCTGCATATTTTTCGCGGATGAGAAGGATTTTAAATCGGGGTCGGGGTCGGGGTCGGTATCGGAATCGGGGTCGCAATGCTACTGGGGACAGAGGACATCTTTGTGCACGCATGCCGATCTGGGGGCCGACGTTCCCGGGGCTACTGGGGACAGAGGACATTTTCTCGATCAAGCCCCGTTGTTGTTGCCAGCGGATCATCCGGCTGTAAACCTCCGTTTCGAGCCGGGCTGTTCAACTGCGGGGTCAACAGCTCCATCGCATGCCGATCTGGAGATCGGCGATCCCGGCGCTACTGGGGACAGAGGACATCTCCCTGCAGGGGACAGTCACCTGCAGTGCTGCATATTTTTCGCGGATGAGAAGGATTTTAAATCGGGGTCGGGGTCGGGGTCGGTATCGGAATCGGGGTCGCAATGCTACTGGGGACAGAGGACATCTTTGTGCACGCATGCCGATCTGGGGGCCGACGTTCCCGGGGCTACTGGGGACAGCATGCCGGTCTGGCGACCGGCGATCCAGGCGCTACTGGGGACAGAGGACATCTCCCTGTTTTCGTGATTCAGGCATTTGCTACTATTCGCTGCCCTTCCCCGTTATAATCCTGGAGATGGACCCATCATCCACACATCCCGGCAGGCTGAAGGTAGCCCTGGTCCTGGCCATCGGCCTGGCGGCGATCTCCTTCGGTTCGATCCTGGTGCGGTTCAGCCAGGAGGCCCCCCCGCTGGTTATCTCCTTCTACCGCATGTTCTGGTCCCTGGTAATCCTAGCTCCATTCTGCTTCTTCAGCCGGGAACGAATCCGCTTGTTCAACTTCGAGCCGCGCCGGATCCTGGCCGGGACCGCACTGGCCCTCCATTTCGCCTTCTGGATATCTTCTCTTGCCCATACCTCAGTGGCGGTCTCAGTATTGCTGGTAAACACATCCCCTGTCCTGGTAGCGGTTCTTTCCTACCTGGTCTTTTCGGAAAGGCTGACCAGGCAGGGTATCATCGGAATCCTGCTGACCATCACCGGCTCGGTGCTGCTGGTATGGGAAGACCTGTCCAGGCTGGGGGATCCGACCGGGGCGCTGCTGGCACTGGCGGGGGCGTTGATGCTCGGGATTTACCTGGTTACAGGGAAAAAAATCAGGAGTACCGACAGCCTGCTGCAGTATGTCGTCCCTGCCTACTTCATCGCCGCCCTGGTCCTGGGAATGCTGATCCTTGCCAGGGGGCAGTCCTTCCTCGGATATTCCGGACAGACCCACTTTTTCATGTTTGCCCTGGGATTGGTTCCGCAGGTAATGGGCCATACTTCCTATAACTGGGGAATCCGCTATACTCCAGCCACGCTGATCGCGACAGTGATCGTAATGGAGCCGTTTCTTGCCTCGGTCTGGGCCTGGTGGCTGCTGGGAGAGGCTGTGACAACGGCTATCGCGGGCGGGGGAATCCTTGTCGCCTCGGGCATTATCATTGTTTCTCAAAAAGGGTTCCAGGGAGACCAGGGAAATATCAAAAGAAATGCTGGTTAAGGGCCGGAGCCATGCGTGCAGCACCGTTGCAGCCGGAAGGAATCCTGACGCTCACTGCTTGATGAGGTGGGCAACGAGAAAGCCCAGGATTACCAAAAGCAGGATCAAGGTGCAGGCACAGGAGATCTTGTAAAAATTCCTGTCATCCTCTTCATCACCCTCATCCCCGTCGTCCTCCCAGTCCAGGTGCTTCTCTTCGGAAGGGCCTTCCACAACCAGGGGGGGTTTCACCGGTTCGAGGCTGATCAGCTTGGGGAAGTAGAAAAAGATCATGACCAGGGCCACTGCCGAGGCAATACCAAACCAGGTCCCGGTGCCGGTGAAATAGGCCATACCGGCGAGCAGCAGAATCACCAGGACCAGCAGAACAAGCTGAAAGAACGCCAGGGATACGGTAGGGCGGAACTTGTTCCCGCATCGCGGACAGGTGATCATCCGCGGAAAAACCGGATCCCTCCAAAGCTTCGACTTGCAGACCGGGCAGACAATCCTCATTGAAACAAATCACCCCTTTCCCAAGGCTTCAAGATTGCACACCCCTTATTATATACACACCTCGGGCTGAAAAAGATCAAATGCCAGGAGTTTCCCCATTTTTCGCGGGTGAGGAGGATTTTAAACCGGGATCGGGATCGGCGTCGGGGTCGGTATCGAAAAAATGATGAGCCGGCCCTGAATCTTTGGGGTCCAGGCGCCCGGCCTAATACCGGTAATAATAATGATCCCTGTCCAGGGCAATATCTTCA
>CAZOGT010000244.1:0-4954 GCA_964579015.1 uncultured Acidobacteriota bacterium
ACCATGATCTTCAGGGTTGTTGATTAGGCGTACCTGCTTAATGCGGAGCGGACCCGGACAATACTGAACCAGCTGCGGAGAGAATAATGTCATCTCGTGGATCCTGGAGCTCAAGAATTGGATTTATCCTGGCCGGAGCCGGGTCGGCAGTAGGGCTTGGAGCCATTTGGCGGTTCCCCTACATGACCGGAGAAAACGGCGGGGCGGTCTTCGTAATCATCTACCTCGCCTGCTGCTTCCTGATAGGCTACCCCGTGATGCTGGCTGAACTCTCCCTGGGAAGGCATTCCGGCAAGAACCCGGTGGGCATGTTTCATCAGCTCTCCAGCGGCAACAAACTGCTGTGGCGGGGGGTGGGGGGGCTCTGCGTTGCCAGCGGGCTGGTCATCTTCGCCTGGTACAGCGTCATCGCGGGATGGGTGGTCGGTTATCTTTTCAAGACGCTGCAGGGTACATTCACCACCAGTCTCAGCGCCGGGGTGATTGATGAAATTTTCTCGGGCTTCGTCAGCAACCCGTTCCTGGTCATGCTTCTTCACGCCCTGATAATCGCTGCCACGGCTTTCGTTCTCACCGGCGGGGTCAAGGGAGGCATTGAGATGCTTTCCAAGTGGCTGATGCCGCTGCTGTTCCTGCTGCTGATAATCCTGGCCATACGCTCTGTAACGCTTGACGGAGCCATGGAAGGGATTCGATTCTACCTCTATCCTGACCTTTCCAAGATAACCGGTATTGTCGTGCTCAAGGCGATGGGACAGGCCCTATTCTCCCTCAGCCTTGGCATGGGAACCATGATCACCTATGGAAGCTACCTTTCCAGAAAGGAAAATATCCCGGCTTCAGCAATGTGGGTAACCGTGTTCGCGGTAGGCGTCAGCCTGCTGGCGGGTTTTGTGATCCTCCCGGCAGTGGCGGCCATGGGGGGAAGTTTTGCCGAAGGCCCTGTCCTCATTTTCAAGGTAATTCCCTCCATATTTTCCCAGATGCCCGGGGGGTATTTTTTCGGTGTGGGCTTTTTCATGCTGCTGATCATCGCGGCCCTGACCTCTACGGTCTCAATAATGGAGGTGCCTGTCGCCTATTTTGTTGACGAGCGGCGGTGGCCCCGAAAGAAAGCCGTCCTGCTGGTTACCCTCATAGCCTGGGTGATTGGAACTCCCGCGGCCCTGTCCCATGGAGCATCTTCCTTACTGACCAGTCTTCCAATCCTGGCGACCAGTTTTTTCGATGTTATCAGCACCCTTTTCGGAGATATTTCCCTGTCGATCGGGGCTTTCTTCATTGCCGTATTTATTGCCTGGAAGTGGGATCTTGACCTCGCAGCTGAAGAAATGCGGCACAATGGCCGGTTCGAGATAGAAGCAGCATGGAAATTCTGCATAAAATATGTTTCTCCTGTGATTATCCTGATGATATTCATTTTCACACTATGGACAAATTTCATGTCCTGATGAAACCGGAAATTCATTAAGCAATGACCAGACCGACAGCAAAATAAACATCCGGACCGGAATAGGCATATCCGGGAAGGCTCGAATTGATCCCGAGTAATGTCCCAGATGAAATCCGCTGAAAGATTCACCACACACTGGGGTCTGATTGTCTCGATTATCGGAATTGCCATCGGCACCGGCAACATCTGGCGTTTTCCGAGAATTGCGGCCGCAAATGGAGGCGGAAGCTTCCTGATCCCCTGGATTCTCTTCCTGTTCTGCTGGAGTATTCCCCTGATCATCGCCGAATTTGCAATCGGCAGGCACACCCGCAAAGGGACCATTGGCTCGTTTGTTGTGATGATGGGCGACCGGTTCGCCTGGATGGGCGGGTTCGTTGGATTCGTTACCACAGCCATAATGTTCTATTACTCGGTAGTGGCGGGCTGGTGCATCAGGTATTTTTTCGGGGCAGCCGCTGGTACCCTGTTTGATGCCGCTAGCCACCAGGATTACTGGGACCACTTCACCGGTTCGGGATGGCAGCCTTTCATTTTTCATGCTTCAGCCATCACTTGCGGAATCCTGGTTATCCGCAAGGGTATTTCCCGCGGAATTGAAAGGGCAAACCGGGTCCTTATCCCGGCTCTCCTCTTGTTGATGATTGCTTCAGCGATCCGGGCGGTGGCCCTTCCAGGCGCCCTGGAGGGGATGAAATTTTTGTTCACCCCTCAATGGGGGATGCTGGCCGACCACCACATCTGGATTCAGGCACTGACTCAAAATGCCTGGGATACCGGGGCCGGATGGGGGCTGATCCTCACCTACGCGGTTTACATGAAAAAGAAGGAAGACATCCCGATGAATGCCTTCCTCATCGGGATCGGAAATAATTCAGTCTCGCTGCTGGCCGGAATCACCATATTCTGCTCAGTCTTCGCCCTTGCCCCGGACCGGGCTTCCGAACTGATAACTTCAGCCGGCCCTGCCAATACCGGGCTGACCTTTATCTGGATACCGCAGCTCTTCCTTTCCATGCCGGGCGGAAAGCTGTTTACCGCCTTCTTCTTCCTCTCCCTGTCATTCGCAGCCCTCAGTTCCCTGATTTCAATGCTGGAGATGACGGCTCTCAATCTATGTGATCTCGGCATAAAACGGAGGAACGCCCTGGGATGGGTTTACGCCGCCGCGCTGATCTGCGGAACCCCTTCCGCTCTGAATGTACATTTTCTAGTCAACCAGGACTGGACCTGGGGAATGGGGCTCATGGTGAGCGGGGCCTGCATTTCACTTGCTGTTACGCGGTTCGGAACAGCCCGGTTCAGGACTGAACTGATCAATCAGGAGGGAAACAGGTTCACCCTGGGGCGTTATTACAATGCCCTGATATCTTACGCGATCCCCCTGCAGGTGTCGGTGCTGGTCGGATGGTGGTTTCATGCAGTGATTGCGTCAGATCCCGCGGGATGGTGGAACCCGTTCAAGGTGGAATCTGTTGGAACCTGCGTCAGCCAATGGTCGTTTATAATTGTTGTGCTGTTGCTTTTCAATCGAAAAATTGCGGCAAAGATACGAGAATTTTATTAAGCTGATCTCTACTTGAAAAAAGGTTCACCGGCTGAGACATGAAAAGACAGACAATCAACCTGCTGCTGTTAATGAAAAAGGGTAAGCCTTTTTTCATTAACAGCCAAAGGCATCCTCCTGAGCGCTCCGGGAAATACACTCTGCCCGGACCCCTGGTTGACCTGAAAACAAAAACCCTTGAATACTACAGCAGCATTAAGGAGCGTTTTGACCCTCATGAGACCGTTTGTACGACGCTCTATTTTGCTGATGATCTTGTGGTCCTCCATCCTCAGGGCATCCCTGAGGGTGAGTCGAAAAGGATCCTCGAGGATTTTCTTTACCGATCCGAGAAGAAGCACACTGTCTGGATGATTTTTGATGCCATTCTGGCCATGATGGGCATACCCCTGGCTTTTTTACCAGGGCCCAACCTCTTTTTTTACTATCCCGCGGCCAGGGCGGTAAGCCATTACTTTGCGCGAAGGGGCGTTATCAGGGCAAAAAAGCTTGAGAAAATGTCCTTTGCGAAAAATGCTTCAATTGATATTGTGCAGGAAAATATGTCCCGTCCGGAATCGATCCGGCCCGAAATAGAGAGACTTGAGGAGGAATATGGATTCACTCACATAGAGCGTCTCATACATTTATCAGGGAAATGATATAGACTTACATGAAATAGACATGGTAGATACAAATTCTCTCAAAAACATCCATATCTTTCAGGACCTTCCGGAAGAATCTCTCGAGGCGGCCGCCTTGCTCTTCAGGGTTAAGCATTTCGAAAAGAACGAAATAATCTTTCATGAAGAAGACACCGGGCATTACATGTATTTCATTAAGAAGGGAAGGGTCAAGGTCTCACGCCTCCTGCCAAACGGCAAGGAAATGATCCTGGCATTTCATGAGGAGGGGGAGTATTTTGGGGAAATGGCCCTGATCGACGGCAAAACCAGTCCCGCCACAGTCACCAGCTCCGCCTCATCGACCATCTATGTTCTTGACAGTAAAAGTTTCCACCACCTCCTCGAACAGAATGAAGTCAACAGGGCAATCCTGGTTAATCTCTGCGCCCGATGCCGTGACGCATGGGCCCAGATTGAGGTTCTGACCTTTCACAACGCCAAAGCCAGGGTCTGTACCGCACTCTATCAACTGGCAGAAAAACGGGGTGTTCCCTGTTCCGAAGGCATAGAAATCCCGGTCAAGATTACGCATAAAGAACTGTCGGACATGGTGGGGGTTTCCAGGGAGACCGTCACCCGGGTACTGAGTACGCTTCAGGGGGAAAATACAATTCTGATCAAATCCCGAAAAATGTTTATTCCGGACCCGGAAATGCTGATTGAGGAGCTGCTCTCCTATTGACTGCGGGCAGTTCAATGTTGCGGCGATTCTTTCCGGAAGGCATGCAACCCGCACTGGAGCAGTTACCCATTGGCCTCTGCTGGTTCATCCGGATTCGACCGGCCTTCCACCAGGAGGTCCCTGCCGAGCCTGGCACACCTTACCACCCTGAACCTGAAAGATTCTGACAGCAGTGAGGTCTGCAGGCCTCCAACACCAGGAACTCCCTCCGAGCCGATAAACATGGGGCTGTAGAAAAGAAACAGCCTGTTCACGCGACGCTGCTCAATCAGGCTGGCAGCCACTTTTCCGCCACCTTCAACCAGCAGGCTTCTAATACCCCTTCTTCCCAGCTCCTCCAGTATCTCGGGCCAGCTGAGCATTCCATCCTTCCCGGAAACTCCGCAGTACTCGGGGTTGAAGTCCCCAACCGCAATCCGGGAGGGAGACGATAAAATGTCGTGAAAAACCAGAACCGGGTCTTTCGACTCCAGGAGTTTCATTCCGGGAGAAAGGCTGGACCCGGAGGAGTCCAGCAACACCCTGGTTATCGATTTCTTCTTCCTGCCCCTCACATCGAGACGGGGATTATCAGCCTTAAGGGTGCC
>CAZOGT010000245.1:0-4946 GCA_964579015.1 uncultured Acidobacteriota bacterium
CAGGGAATTTGATGAAACAGCCTGCGCGATTATCAAGCATAACAACCCCTGCGGCTCCGCCACAGCTGATACAGTAAGGGAAGCCTATCTCAAGGCCCTCTCCTGCGATCCGGTCTCGGCTTTTGGCTCCATCATTGCCTTTAACCGCCCGGTTACGGCTGAAGCTGCTGAAGAATTGTCGAAGCTCTTTGTGGAAGCTGTGGTAGCGCCCGATTACGAGGAAGGAGTTCTGGCGGTCCTGAGCCGGAAAAAGAACATAAGGATCATGAAAATGGACCCTTCAACTCGCCCCTCGGATATTACAGCCAATCTTGATATCAAGACTGTTTCCGGTGGATTGCTGGTCCAGGAGTCTGATAACCTGCTTTTTGGAGAAAACGATTGGAAGGTCGTCACCAGGAGGGAACCTGACGAGGAAGAGTTGAAGGATCTGGTTTTCGGGTGGAAGATCTGCAAGCACGTCAAATCCAACGCTATTGTATTCGCCAGGAACTGCACCGGAATAGGTATCGGAGCCGGGCAGATGAGCCGCGTTGATTCAGTCAGGCTGGCGGCTGTGAAATCACAGCACGACCTGGAGGGAGCGGTCATGGCAAGTGATGCTTTCTTTCCGTTTCGCGATGGCCTTGATGAAGCCGCTGAAAGGGGGATCAGGGCGGTCATTCAGCCCGGGGGCTCTGTCAGGGATGAAGAGGTGATAGAAGCCGCTGATGAACGGGACATGGCCATGATATTTACCGGAATGCGGCATTTTCGCCACTAGCCGGGGCCCGGGGAGATTCTGTTTCGGCCGGACCGGGCCCGCGGGCTCATTGGTTGAAGGGACTCCGCCGGTTTTTTGTCCGGCTGCCGGTTTTGACTGCCCGGGAGACAGCGGGATTCGGGAATCCGGGCGCTTTTCTTAATGAGGTAAGGGATCAGGATGCTCTTAGTTATTGATGCCGGAAACAGCAATATTGTATTCGGGGTGTTCAAGGGGGAGACCCTGCTGCATTCATGGAGGATATCGACCGACCGGAGCAGCCGGACCGGAGATGAATTTGCGGTTCTGCTTCACAATCTCCTGGGGCTGATAGGGGTTTCATTGAGTTCGATTAACGGGGCCTCGGTCTGTTCCGTTGTTCCCCCCCTCAATGACGGAATCAAGAGGATGTGCCGGAAACAGCTTTCCCTGGAGCCCCTGTTTATTGATCCCGGGGATCAGGATTTCATTCCTCTCAACTATCGGCCTCCCGAGGAAGTAGGGGCTGACAGGATTGTTAACGCGGTTGCCGCGGTTGAGCTTTACGGAAGCCCGGCAATTGTTGTGGATTTCGGCACCGCCACCACCTTTGATGTGGTAACAGCCAGGGGTGAGTATGACGGCGGACTGATTTTCCCGGGAATAGGGATTTCTTCGGAAGCCTTGTTTTCAAAGACCGCAAAGCTTCCCAAAGTCGAGTTCCGCCGCCCCAGGAACATTGTGGGCCGGTCAACTGAAGAGAGTATCCAGGCCGGGCTTTATCACGGCTATGTGAACCTGGTCCAGGGAATCCTCGAGCAGCTGAAAACCGAAATCCCGGGAGCCGTGGTGATCTCCACCGGCGGCTACGCGGGAATGATTGACCGCGAGAACCCGGGCCTGTTTGATTTTGTTGAGGAGGATTTGACCGTCAAGGGGCTGAAAATCTGTTTTGACAGGAACGCCTTGAAAAACCGGGAGCTGTAATGCCTGAGAATTATTTCAGCTATTTCTCGGATATCGAGGAGTATTTTGTTCGGAAAAGAGGCAAGAACCTGCTTGTTTCACCACTGGACTGGTCCCTGATTGAAACCTGGAAGGAAGAAGGGATTCCCCTGCACATAGTACTCAGGGGCATAGACCGCAGCTTTGAGAATTTCCGAAAACTTGGAAAAAAAAGCGCCCCGACCACCCTTTCCTATTGCCACGGAGCGGTCATGGAGGCCTACCAGGAATTTCAGGAGTCCAGAATCGGTAAGAACCCTGATGCAGAAGGGGAACAGGGCCTTGATGACCGGGAACGGGAAAAGGTCCTGGAGTTCCTGGAGGCCCTGCGGACAGAATTGCGGGGACTGGAGGCCTCCGCCGACATTGAACCGGCCGCGTCCAGGATGGATGAACTGACCAGTGAATTTATCCGGGCCGAGTCCTGGAATCCGGCGGAACTGGACCGGGAGCTGGGGGCTATAGCCGCTGGCCTGGTAGAATTGCTGAAAGAACAGCTGGATGGAGAAGTCCTCCGGCATTTGGAAGGGGAGATAAAATCCTCCCTCAAGCTCTACCGGAAAAGGGTGTCCAGGGATGTGTACAGGCAGCTCTATGACAAGCAGCTCAGGCTGAGAATCCTGGAACTGTTTGGCCTCCGCGATTTTTCCCTGATGAACATATAACCCGCATTTCTCGCCGGTTTTCGCAGCGAGGCCTTTCACTCATCCCCGTAGCGTTCCTTTACCAGCCTTGCGGCTTCGGGCTGCCCCTCTCTGGCAGCCTTCCTTATCAGTGCCCATCCTTCCCTGGTGTTCCCTGTCTGGTTGTATATGGAACCCAGCTGCAGAAGATAGTCCGGGTTGTCGGACCTGGAGATCAGGGCCTTCATCTCTTCCTCTGCTTCCTCGAATTTCCATTCATTCATCAGGCTGTAGGCCAGGGCGCTCCTGGCCCAGTCTTCTCCAGGGGAAATCTGCAGCCCCTTTCTGAAGTGCGCTGAAGCGCGCTCGTATTCACCGTTCATCATTTCCTCGTATCCCAGATTCAGCAGGTATTCTGCATTTTCAGGATCAATCTCGACCAGCCTGCGGTAGGCTGCTATCGATTCCCGGCGGCGCCCGGTTTCCGAGAGGTGCCTGGCATATTCAAATTCATTATCCTGCAGAGCAGCGGTCAGGCCCGGGTTTCCGGGATTGGCCGCCATCCCCTTTTCCAGGAGGCTGCGGGCTTCACTGAATTCATTCCGGGTGACCAGGCAGCGGCTCAGCTGGATAAGCAGAAGGGAATCGAGCGGGTTGTGGTCCATGGCTGTTCGGAGGAATTCCTCGGCGGCGGAGCAGTTGCCTCGGCTGATCATCCGGTAGGCCCCCGCCAGCTGCCGGGTCTCGTTTTCCGCGAAACCATCAAGCAGCAAAACGGCATCGTTATAAAGGCCCTCATCCAGCAGCATTCCCGCGGCAATCTTCCGGATCCTGATATCTTCAGGGTACAGATCCAGATAACCGCGATATACTTCAACCGCTTTCGCCCGGTCTCCTTCCCAGGCGTACAGCCTGGCCAGGGTTTTTACGGCATCCAGATAGCCCGGAGCCTCCGCAAGGATCATCTCCAGGCCGGATTTTGCCTCCTCCCGCTGCCCATCCCTCAGGGCATTCAGGAGACCGTCGAATGCCTCCCGGCAGCGGGTGAGCCGGAGGGCCTCCTTTTTTGCGTCCCCGGCCTCTCCCTCCTTTCCGAGGCACGTAAAGGCTTCTGACTGCAGCCTGTACAGCTCCGGGTCCCATGGGTCTTCTTCAAGGGCCATGTCCAGGTAGGACTTGGCGTCAGCGCAGGAACGGCTCCGCAGCGCATTTTCGGCAAGGCCCTCAAGGATAGCGGCCTCTCCTGAAAATCCCGGGTAATCCGAAAGAAAGCGTTCCGGGGCGGGTGATTCCCCGGAATCAATCAAGTCCAGGATTGACTTGAATTCCGGGAGGCCGCTTATGGCACCCTCCCGGCCCGAACCGGGGGCGAGGGAAGAAACCAGTTCAGCAGCCTTGCTCCTGTCCTGGGGATCACCCGACCTGTAGAGGTGACGGGCATAACGATAAATAATTTCTTCATCCCGGGGATTGGACGTGGCCAGATCTTTGTACAAACTGATGCCGGCTTCGGCATATTCGTTTCCCATCTTCAACAGGATGTCAGCGTACTCCATTAAATCGTCCCTGCCTTCGCGGGCCTGTTCCGGGGTAACGTTCGGGGCAAGAAGGCCGGCCAGATCAGGCTTGTTTCCCGCCAGCTGGAACAACGGGGTCTCAGGGTAGTCCCTGCTTGCGGAGGCCGCCGTTACCAGGGCCTGGCTTATTCTTTCATCACTCAAATACCTGAGGATCTGGGTACGGTATTCGTCCCGGCTCTGTCCGGGGAGGACGTGGGGGAAAAGCAGCAGCATAAAAGGAAGGAGACGGATCATGTTCCTCATGGTGATATTTTACATTGGTTTGGCCCGACAGGCTGACCGCATTTCTTTGCCGGTTTTCGCGGCGAGACGGCGGTAAGGGCTAATACCCGGCTCCAGATCCCGGTTCCAGTAATATTTCGCGTGAATCATCGGCCTGGACCCTGATATCCACGAGCAGGTATTCAGACACCGGTATCTTCAGCTTCTCTGACCATTCGATCACCACGAAACCCGGTTCTCCCAGTATTTCGTCCAGCCCCACTGAGTACTGTTCTTTGCTGTTGTCCAGGCGGTACAGATCAATGTGATAGAGAGAGCCGGAAGGAGTTTCATAGATATTCACCAGGCTGAAGGTCGGGCTGTGGACCAGGGAAAGGTCCTCAAGGCCGAGGCCTGAGGAAAACCCCCTGGTGAGGACCGTTTTTCCGGCCCCCAGGTCCCCCCTCAGCAGCACCGTCATGGGAGGATTCCATTTTGAAGCAAGTTTTTCTCCAAGCTGAAAAGTCTCCTCTTCAGATTTCGTTATGTACGTTTTTTTCTTGGTCATAAATAAATCCGGAATCCCAGAGGTTCTTTCCTCGGGACGATTCTGAGCCTTCAATCCAGGCTTCTCTCTGCTACCCGGACGCCCCCCGGGCAGGGATAACGCCCCGGGCAGGGATGCTGAGAAGCGCGTTTTCAAGCCGGCTCCGTCTCCGCCAGGTATTGGTAGGCGGCGGGGAGGGAGTCGACAACATCTCCCGCGGTCAGGGCCTCATAACCGAGTTCCAGGGAAGCCATATCCCCGGCAATTCC
>CAZOGT010000246.1:0-4945 GCA_964579015.1 uncultured Acidobacteriota bacterium
CTCTGAATACGAGCACGAATTCTACAAAAAAAGTAATTTCAATTCAAATTTTTTTCGTAAAAAAATACATTATTCCTTTTATCCCAGAAGGAATAATGTTTTCCGGCCGGTCAAATTTTTGCAGGCCGCTTTTACTGTTCCGACTTGATTTCAAACTTCATATAAACAATTATGGAGCAATGAAAATGAAGATTCTTACCATCGGCCCCCTTCCCGACTGGGTGCTGGACAGGTTTAAACCTCAATACGAAATTGTAACTGTTGAAGACTCCGAGCGGAGTGAAGTATTAACCGCCCTTGACGAATCAGTCATAGCCATCATTGCCAGAGGCGCAGTGATGATCGATGGAGAAATAATGGACCGGGCGCCTTCACTCAAACTGATCGCCCGGACCGGTGTCGGCTATGACACCGTATCCATCCCGGATGCGACAGCCCGGGGCATTCCTGTCACTTATACGCCGGGCGCGATGACCAGGTCCGTTGCGGAGCATGCCATGAGCCTGATCTTCTCAGCCTTCAAAAAACTCGCCTACTGGCAGAATTCCCTGGCCCATAATGACTGGAATGCCCGTTACAGGGAGAAAAGCAGAGATTTGGAACAGTCCAGGCTGGGCATTGTCGGTTATGGAAGAATCGGGAGGCAGCTCAGGCTGCTTTGCAGCCCACTGGAGATGAAGGTACTGGCCGATGACCCCTATATCGACCACTCCCTTTATGCCGATGACGACGTCACCTTTACCGACCTGGAAGGAGTGCTTAAAGGCTCTGATGTAGTATCGCTGCATGTGCCCCTCAACGAGGAAACCACAGGCTTGATCAACCGGGAAAACCTTCGCCTCGTTACCCCTGGAACTACCCTGATCAACACCTCCCGGGGTCGGGTCATTGAAAGCCTGGATGTTGTGTATGATGCCCTGGAGGATGGCCTGCTGGGCGCTGCCGGCCTCGATGTCTACCCGGATGAGCCTCCCCAGACCAGCCACCCCATATTTTCCCATCCCCGGGCGATTCTGACCGGGCATGTCGCAGCCAGATCCCCCCTTTCCCAGAAAAGAATCCTCTTGACCATGCTTAAAGAAGTGACAGCCATCCTGGAAGGAGAGAAACCGAACCCGGAAAATATAGTCAATCCTCAAACACTTTAACTGGCAACATGGGTGCCTGCTAATCCCGGTATAGTGCTAAAATATTTATATGAGTAGCATCTTTCACCCGGCGCGGTACGGGGAAACACTGGAGAACGGACGCATCAGGTGCAATCTCTGCCCTAGATTCTGCACCATGGCCGAGGTACAGGACGGCTTCTTCTGGGTCCGTAAGAATGCGGGCGGTCAACTGGTACTGACTACCTATGGAAAATCAAGCGGATTCTGTGTTGATCCCATTGAAAAGAAACCCCTCAACCATTTCTATCCAGGTACTGAAGTGCTTTCTTTTGGGACCGCGGGGTGCAACATGGGCTGCAAATTCTGCCAGAACTGGGATATCAGCAAATCCCGGGAAATGGAGACCCTTTCCTCTACCGCAACCCCTGAGCAGATCGCTGTTTCAGCTGACGAGGATGGAATCAAAAGCGTAGCCTTCACCTATAATGACCCGGTAATTTTTCTTGAGTATGCGGTTGATACCGCCATTGAATGCCACAAAAGAAACATAAAAACAGTTGCTGTTACCGCCGGATACATCTGTGAGGAGCCCCGCAGAGAGTTTTTCGGCCATATGGATGCCGCGAATGTCGACCTGAAAGCATTCAGTGAGGAGTTCTATCAGAAATACACCGGGACTCACCTGCAGCCTGTTCTGGATACCCTGCTTTATCTGAAGAAAGAGACAGATGTCTGGCTGGAAATCACCACCCTGATCATTCCCGGGCTCAATGACAGTGAGGAGGATATCGCTGCGGAATCGGAGTGGATCCTGAAAAATCTGGGGCCCGATGTACCCCTGCATTTTACAGCCTTCCATCCTGCCTGGAAACTGATGGAGCCTCCGCCGACCTCTCCGTCCGACCTGAGCAATGCGAGAGACGTTGCCATGTCCGCCGGCCTGCACTATGTATTCACCGGGAACGTACACGATGTGGATTGTCAAAGCACCTGGTGCCACAACTGCGGAGAAGTCCTGATAGAAAGAGACTGGTACAGGCTTCTTACCTGGAACCTTACCCCTGACGGGTGCTGCGCCAACTGCGGTACTCCGTGCGCCGGGCATTTTGAGAAAAAGCCCCGCCAGCCGGCTTTCAGCAGGAGAAGGGTGTTTCCCGGAAAACATTGATAAAAAATCTCTTTCCCGCTCCAACACAGGCGGTTCTCCGGATTACAGCTGGCATTTCCGCCAGATCTGGGATAACCTCCTCTCTTCAGGAAATCAACAGGAAAATTTTATTAGGAATCATGAATGGGTCTGATTTTAGCAATTACCGCGGCGCTCGGATTCACGGCACTCGATGTTTTCAGGAAATTACTGGGAAAGCGCTATTCCTCAATTAATATCGTTATCGGGATGAGTGCCGGGGCAGCGCCGGTATTTGCGGTCCTTGCCGCAATTGAAGGATTTCCTGCCCAGTGGCCCTTTCCAATCCTGGCAGCCATGGAAATTCTGACTTTCAGTTTCGCCTCCATCCTTTATGTCCAGGCCGTCAAGCTGTCACCCTTATCCCTGACAATTCCCTACCTGGGCCTTACGCCGGTGTTTTCCATGATCATTTCTCTATTCCTGATCAGTGAAACTCCGGACCGCCTTGGGCTGACAGGCATTCTCCTGGTGGTGATTGGCGCCGTGACCATCCAGTGGGATAAAAACCGGTCATTTTTCGATCTACTGAAGGCCCCCTTCATTGAACCGGGGAGCTTCCGCATGATCCTGGTGGCACTCCTGTTTGGGCTGGGTACGGCAGTCGACAAGATCTCCATCTCCTATTCATCGGAAATAATGGTGGCCCTGGCCCTTACGGGCGGAAGTGCCGGTGCCCTGCTCCTTTACCAGCTGGCCTGGAACCGGAAAGACCTGGTGAGCATGCAGGAGGAACAATGGTACAGGGACCCGCTTCTCTATGGGTCCGCACTGGTCTGCGGAATAGCGATGGCTTCCCAGTTTTTTGCCTACCAGGAACTGCTGGTCTCCTACGTGGAGGCCATCAAAAGAACCGGGGGCCTGGTCTCGGCCCTGATCGGAATACTTTTCTTCCGTGAAGGGCATGCCTGGTCCCGGCTTCCTTCCGCAATGCTGATCCTGGGCGGAGCGGTTCTGATCATGCTCTGATAAGGCTTGGTGCCGGCCCTGCCCTTGCCGCTCCCCTGATAAAAGAGCCTTTCCGTTTCCGGTTGCCTTTCAGGCCCTGGGAGACTTAAAATAATTTGATTCAGAGGTCATTTCAGTCATTACCAAAGACAGGGAATTAATTCACATGAGCAGGATCAACCGCAGGCATTTTATTTCAGCAGCCGGCCTTTCCGCCTACTCTCTCCATGTCCGGGCGGGGGATACCATCCAGACCGGGGAGCAGGTACCGATTTGCACCCAGGAAAATTGCGAACCGGTGATTGACACCTCGATCCTGGAGAAATCTGCCGATCTCCGGTTCATTGGGGAAAAGCACATGGAAAGCGACGACCGCGAAGCTCACCTGCTAGTGGCCGGGGGCGGACTCTCCGGTATCTGCGCAGCCCTGGCAGCCGCCCGTAACGGCATCAGGGCTATCCTGGTCCAGGACCGTTCCGTTCTGGGCGGGAACTCAAGCAGTGAGATCAGGATGCACGTAGTGGGGGCCAATTGCCACACCGCCCGGCCTGGATGGAGAGAAGGAGGCATTATCGAAGAGCTGCGCCTTGAGGACGCGGTACACAATCCGCAAAGGTCCTTCGAGGTGTGGAGCCTGCTCCTGTATGACAAGATTATCCGTGAACCCGGGATAAAACTGCTCCTTGACACCACCGTATACGCCGCTGAAACCAGGGATGGAAAAATTTCCAGGATCATGGCAAGATGCGACAAAACTGAAACGCTTTACCGGATCAGGGCCCCATATTTCGCGGACTGTACCGGAGACGCCAGGCTGGCCCTTGAAGCCGGGGCCTCAATAATGTGGGGACGGGAAGACCAAGCAGCCTTTGGAGAATCGCTGGCAGCGGAAGAGGCATCCAGCCATACCCAGGGAAGCAGTATACTTTTCACCTCCCGTGACTGGGGAAAACCAATGCCTTATACGCCTCCGCCCTGGGCCAGGCAGATTACGGAAAAAGACCTCGAGTTTCGCAGGCCCGGCTCCTGGGAATACGGGTATTGGTGGATCGAACTGGGCGGCACGAAAAATACGATAAGGGACAATGAACAGCTGCGCTTTGAACTCCTCTCCGTGGTTCTGGGAGTGTGGAACTATATCAAAAACAGCGGAAAGTATCCGGAATCAGAAACATGGGCCATCAACTGGATCGGGATGGTTCCCGGCAAAAGGGAGAGCCGGAGGATCACCGGAGAGCATATCCTCACCCAGAATGACCTGGAAAACGGGGGAAAGGATTTCAGGGATGCAGTGTGTATCGGAGGCTGGAGCATGGACGACCATCCATCAGGCGGTTTTGATGACACCGGCCTCAGGCCCGCGGAGCAGACCAGCCTTGATGAGGTATACAATATTCCGTTGCGTTCCCTGGTCTGCCGGGACATTAAAAACCTGTTCATGGCCGGGAGGAATGCTTCCTGCAGTCACGTGGCATTCTCTTCCACCAGGGTAATGGCTACCTGCGCCGTCATGGGGCAGGCCGTGGGCACTGCTGCCGCCCAGTGCGTTAAGGGAGGGCTGCCCCCTGCCCGCCTGGCCTCCGATCCCGAAGCAGTCGAAAAACTGCGGCAGACCCTGCTGAGCCAGGACCAGACCATCAGGGACGCGGTGAACCTGGATCCGGATGACCTTGCCGGGAATGCCGAGATATCTGCCTCCAGT
>CAZOGT010000247.1:0-1457 GCA_964579015.1 uncultured Acidobacteriota bacterium
ATATGGCGGATTTTTCTTTATTTTTACAGCGTTATCCTTTTCCTAATCCACAACGAAATTTTGCATGAAAAGGTTCCCTGCGGGAGCCGACTGGGATTTATGGACAGTTGAATCATACACTCCGGCTTGTTATTTGGAAAACCCTAATCCCTGCGCACGCGCAAAAATCCCCCTGGTTTTCATTGGAGGATCACCTGATCTTCAGGGAGGAGGGCAGAATTGCCATCATCCTGGTACCGGAATACCGGCGGAAAGAGGGTAACAGGTCCCGGAGTCTTGACCTGGAGGAGAAGATAGCCAGTCGGTAGTTATCCCCGGAGATGCCGGCCTCGGAACAGGCCAGGTCAACTGCGGCGGCCAGACCTCCGCAGTAATCCACCAGCCCCATGGTGACGGCCTGAGCCCCGGTCCAGACCCTCCCTTCAGCAAGATGTTTGACTTCGTTAACCGGCTTGTTGATTTTAAGGCTGACCTTTTTCAGGAACAGCTCTTCATAAAAGCCTTTCAGCATCTGCCTGATTTTGGTCCTTTCCCTTGATGACATGGGATTTATCATGGACGCATATCCGGCCTGGTCTCCGGTTTGCAGCACTTCGGTTTTGATCAGTAATTTCTCCAGCAGGCTCGAAAAATCAAACTTGCCGCCGATAACCCCAATTGACCCGGTTAACGTTCCCGGCGAGGCCAGGATGCAGTTTGAGGCGGCGGCGATATAATAGCCGCCGCTGGCTGCGGTGTTGCCCATTGAGCAAATAACCGGTTTCTTCAGCGCGGTAAGTGCAATTTCTCTCCAGACCAGGTCGGAAGCCGGGGCGGAGCCGCCCGGGCTGTCAATTCTCAGCACAACCGCCCGGACCCCTTTCTTTTCCCTGGCTTCGCGGAATTGCCTGCACAGGGTTTTTGCGCCGGACACCTGATCTCCCAGGATATTCTGCCTGCTCTGACCGTCGGTGATTTTTCCGGAAGCGCAGATGATGGCGACTTTTGGCTTGCGGATATCGATAATGCGGGAAAAAAGATTTTTTTTCAGCCTTTTTCGGGCCTCAAGCAGGATTCCCGGACACTCCTTCTTCAGAAGATCCTCAAGTTCGTCTTCATAGCAGACCCTGTCGATAAGCAGTTTCTTTTCAGCCTGAACCGCTGACCAGGGGCCCTGGTTGACAAGCATGCGCAGGGCTTCTTTATCGATTCCCCTTCCTTTGCTCATTCTATCCAGCAACCGGGAGTTCATGTCCTCCAGGATGGACGACAGGACTTCCCTGGCCGGCTCGGACATTCCTTCACGAAGCAGAGATTCCCCCGCTGATTTGTATTTGCCTACACTAATCAGTTCAGGATTGATCCCTGCAAATTCCAGAAGGTTTTTCAGGTAATACTTTTCAATCCGCAGTCCTACCAGGTCGAGGGTACCGGCAGGGGGCATGAAGATGCGGTCAAAGCAGGACGCCAGGTAACAT
>CAZOGT010000247.1:1467-4934 GCA_964579015.1 uncultured Acidobacteriota bacterium
GATGAAAGCCTTTTTCCCCGTTTTCCTGAACTCTTCAATCAGGGAGATGATTTCTTCAGCCTGGGCCCACCCGGCCCTGAAATTATGAACGATAAAGAGAAGCCCCGTAACTTGTTTGTCCCTCGATGCGGCCCGGAGAGATGAGACCAGGCTGAAAAACGATTCCCCTGGATCTTTTCCGGTAATGCCGAGGCCCCTGACCGTATGCTCGGAAAGAGGCTTATCGAAGAGATATTTGACTAAAAATTTTTTTCTGGCCATAAATACCCGTGCCAAAGCTTAATTGAATCAATCAGGTTAAAGTATACTTCAAATTCTACGGTGTAAAGATGATTCCATTTTACTGATGCTTCCTGCTACCGCAAAAATATGTTGACTGAACCGTAACAGTCCGGAATAGACATTTGGAAAAGGTTATCCTGAAGATGAAGATTTCAGTAGTCATTGCCGCAAAAAACGAGGGAACAACCATCCGGGATATCGTGAGGGAAAGCGGTAAATACTCTGATGAAGTCCTGGTTATAGATGGGCATTCAGAAGATAACACGGTAAGGATGGCTGAAGAGGCGGGAGCCCGGGTGTATATTGATAACCAAAAAGGGAAAGGGGCTGCTCTCCGCCTTGGAATCGAAAAAGCAAGCGGAGAAATCATAGCTTTTCTGGATGCTGACGGGTCTCACTCCCCGAAGGATATTCCCAGGCTGGTAGCCCCGATAATTGAGGGGAAGTGCGAACACGTCACCGGTTCCAGGATGACGGGAGGCTCAGATGAGCTCCATGGAGATATCGGCAAATTCATCAGGATGTTGGGAAGCGATATCATAACGCTCGGAATAAATTACCGGTTTAATGTGAGGCTGACAGACAGCCAGAATGGATTCAGGGCTATTTTAACTGAGACAGCCAGAAAGCTGGACCTCAAGGAAGACATTACCACGATAGAGCAGGAAATGATCATCAAAACGTTGAAGATGGGATATCGCATCAGAGAAATTCCAGCCCATGAATATAGGAGGGCATATGGAGACTCGAGGATCAACGTGAACAGAGTTGCCGTCAGGTATGTCTACAGCTGGCTGAAGGGATTGTTTTTCTAAAGGCCCGGGGAAGTTCATGGAAGGAAAAGCTGTACTCATCAATCCTCCAGCCCGGGATGGGAAAGTCTGGGTCCGGGAGGGCCGCTGCCAGCAGTGGGACATATGGGGAGCACCTTTTCCACCATACAGCCTTGCCATGATTTCCACACAGCTGAAAAGGCTGGGGATGGAAACGCTGATAATTGACAGCGGAACTCAAGGCAAGAATCTTGACGCGGTTTTATCGGACTGCGATGGCTTCAAGCCGGAACTGGCATTTTTATCGGTGGCTTCCCCTACAGTCAAATCAGACCTTGGATGGTTCGCTCCCCGCTTGAAAGAAAAAGTTCCCACGTTGAAAATTGCTGCCCTTGGCATACACGTTTCCAGGTTTCCTGCAGAAGTCCTGTCAGAATACAGGGCCCTGGACTATGCGATAGTCGGGGAGCCTGAGCTGACCTGCAAAGAGCTGGCTGCCGCCTGCGGGAGAGGGGATGCGGAATATTCCATCAGGGGCCTTGCCTGGAAGGATGCCCCGGGGAAGGCCCATGTCAATCCAGGCCGGGAAGTCGTTGAAGATCTGGATTCCCTGGGATTTCCGGATTGGGATGCTGTTGATTTTTCCATCTATCAGATGCCTGTGAAACAGCGGCCTTTTTCTCTTATTGGGTTTTCCAGGGGATGTCCTTTCCCCTGCAAATTCTGCGCGGCCCACAGGTACGGGGGATCCAGGTTAAGGAAAAGATCGATTGAAAGCCTTATTGAGGAGATAGAGTTCAACCTTTCACTAGGGGTGCGGGAATTTTTGTTCTGGACGGAACTGATGACCCTGGATATCGATTTTCTCGATGCTTTTCTGGAAGAGGTAATTAAAGAAGGGATGCATAAGAGGATAAGCTGGGTCTGCAACAGCAGGGTGGATTCAGGGAACAGAGAAATGTTTCTAAAAATGAAAAAGGCCGGCTGCTGGCAGATTGTCTTTGGATTTGAGTTTGGTGATGACGCCATTCTGAAGCTGGCCCGGAAGGGCGGCCGGGCCACCACTGAGCGGGGCCGGGAAACCGCGGGCCTCGCAGCCAATGCCGGGATTATTGTAGACGGGCACTTTATGATGGGGTATCCGGGGGAAACCCGGGAAAGCCTTCAGAAAACCATAGACTATGCCTGCTCCCTGCCGCTGACTTTTGCTCATTTCTATGCGGCAACCCCTTTCCCGGGATCCCTGTTTTATGACGAGGCAGTTCAGATGGGCTGGCTTAAAGAATCGGATCTGGAGGGTTTTAATCAGGACAGTTCGGTGATCAACACTGATTTACTGGATTCCGGGACAGTGAACAGGTACATAGAAAAGGCCTATAAAGCGTTTTATTTCAGGCCGGTGACTTTAAGGAGGGGACTTGCAATCCCTTCCGGGCCGAGAGAATTCCTTAACCTTATAAAAACCGGCTGTCAGTTTTACCGGGGCATGAAAGGGTGAGGCTCCAGCCGGGCACAAAAAGACATGAAAATGTTTCCAGCCGCCATGTCTTATAAACGTAGAGTTGTTTAAATCAAGGCGGGGCCGCAACTCCCCTGGTTCGGGCCTTTTTGTCTTCATGGATAAACCAGGTAAGAAACCCAAGGAGAGAGATCCAGATTACTACCTGCACCGCCAGATAGAATTCTTTCCAGGGCGAAGGCAAAAGGTGCAATCCGCCGGGGGCTATCATAAACAGCATCGTGATATGCAGATAAATCCAGAGCGCCGGCTTCCAGAAGCCCTCGAGACTTCCGGATTTTATGATCCTGAAAACCGCAATCATGGAAGGGGCTATCAGGAGGTCATCATACCAGGCATGATAGGTCCATAAACGGGCGATTATGGCGGCAGCGCTGATTATCAGCCAGGGGTCGGCAGCCCTGTTCACCCTGATCCAGATGCCCAGCAGGATAAGAATAATCAGTGAAACCGGGGGAACCCACTGTTCAATTCCCAGGACTGAAAACCAGCTGTGAAGGTTGGACCGGCTGAAATCTTTTGCCGGTCCGGAAAGGATTTCATGGCTGCTGGAAAGCCATCCCTGCAACAGGGATAAAAGGTTTTGATCCTGGAAGGATGATGCGAAAAATGACAGGCCTGCATACCCGGCGACGATCAGCGACACGGTTCTCAGCCGGCCGGGAATGAAAACAACAACCCAGAAAAACGGAGCTGTCATGCTTGGTTTGCCCAGGGCGAAAAGGAACAGGCCAACGGCAGCCAGCTCTATCTTCCATGAGTAGTTTTCCCGCTGCATCAGGAGCAGGGAGGTCAGCAGGGCGGGAAGGAAAAGAACTATCACCTGGCCATTGCCGATGGCGGCCCCGGATGCATATATCGATAAGTGGATCAAGGTGATGAATAAACGTTCC
>CAZOGT010000248.1:0-4892 GCA_964579015.1 uncultured Acidobacteriota bacterium
GGAAGCGGCGGGGGTGGCCCATGAAGTCCGCCGCACAGACCACCTCTCCCGCGGAAGCAGTATTCAAACCGTCCAGCCACTCGATTCCCTCCTCACAGCGGAGAAGATGGTGATCCATTATGCATACCTCGACATGGTCAGCCAGAAGCCGGGCCCTTTTCCATGCCATTTCCGCCTCATCAACGGAAAGCCCCCTGTAGACGGGCGGCCCTCCGACCAGGAGCAGTGTCGGTGCCCAGTCCAGGATCAATGAAACCGGCTCATCAGCCAAAAGCTGGATATCCGAGGCATGCACAAAGACATCGTGCCCGTCTTCCATGCGCGTCATCATCACTGTCCCCATAAAAGAATCAGGAACACCGTGGGGAACAGGAGGGGAAAATGAAAGGCCCCCATCTCCACGAACATTGGCGGGCAGCGGTTCTTGTCCGGCTGCTTCGCAAAAGTCCCGATACCGGGCATCTCCCTTTGAATTCTGCGCTGAAACTTCAGCTGTCCAGTAACGCGCGTCTTTCGGCATCAGGGGCTCGAAAGATCCCAGGGACATCTGGTAGGGATTCGCTCCGGACAGCGGCACATGGTCCCCATGAAAGTGAGAGATTACGATGTCTGTCGCACCGGGGAGCAGTTGCAGAATCCTGTGCCGGGCATCCTCTCCGGCGGCCACCTGCACGGGGTGGGGGAGCAGCCCGTCCCTCTGGTATCCAAGGGCCATTCCCGGATCAATCAGGACATGCCTCTCACCAGCGTTCACCATGCAGGAGAGGCCCCTCACTCCCAGGGATTCCGCTGCTATAATCTCGATATTCACCAGCAAGCCCCCTTATTCCCTGTTCCTGAGAAATTCACTCAGCCGGTTCCGGGAGGAAGAATCCGCCAACGCGGCACCGGGCACGGTACAGAAATTTGAAACCCTTACGCAGCCGGGATCCATATCTTCACAGTCGTCATATTGTTCCAAATTGGGTATCATCTATCATACAATTGTTCATTCCGCATTTCTCGCCTTTTCCCAAATCGAGGCCCGGGATGAAGGCCGATAAGCAAGGCGGCATACCATGCAAACAAAGGACTGGAGATGAGGATTTATCAAAAATGGTTTCTGGCCTGCAGGCCCTGGTCGTTCTCTATGACAGCCGTATCAGTGACGATCGGCAGTGTACTGGGAGGCGGAGAGGAGAGCTTTAAATGGGGGCTTTATCTTTTGACACTTTCAGGAGTTGTATTTGCGCATGCCGCTGCAAATCTTTTCAACGATTATTTTGACGTGAGAAGCGGGGTGGACACCCTTGATGTATCAACCGCCAAATACCGGCCCCATCCCCTGGCTGAAGGAAGCCTCAAGCCCCGCCACGTGATGGCTGAAGCCCTGGTTTTCCTGCTCATTGCAGCCTCCATCGGTCTCTACCTGGCGTTTACCAGGGGCGGGACCATACTCTGGATCTCTCTGGCTGCCGCGTTCGCATTGTTTTTCTATACAGCCCCGCCCTTTAAATACAAATACAAGGCCCTCGGGGAAGTATCCGTCTTCCTGATGTGGGGCCCTCTGATGGTCGAAGGGGCCTATTTCGTCCAGGCCCGTAATTTAAGCGTTGAGGCACTGCTGATCTCAATCCCTCAAGGCATCCTGGTATCCCTGGTCCTGCTTGCCAACAATATCCGGGACATAAGTGATGACAACCGGATGGGCATCAAAACGGTTCCCATCCTGGCAGGCGCTAAAGCCGGAATCCGGATGTATATTCTGCTCGTTGGCCTGGCCTACGCCTCGGTTGTCCTGATGTCCATCCTGGGACCTCTCAGCCCCTGGTCCCTGATCGTACTGGTTTCGGTTCCCCTTTTCTTCAAGCTGCTCAGCCAGATTATGAAAGGGCCTCCCCCCGACGCCGACGCCCGCACGGCACAGCTGAATACCGCATTCGGAGTACTGCTTCTCATTTCCATCATTATTGAGGCCCTGCGATGAAACAGAATGAATTCAATCCAAAAATCATTATCGGAGCAATCGTTCTTGCCAACATTCTCTGGTTTGCCACCTTTTACCTGGAATTCAGCACCTTCTGGATCAAGATCACCCTCTCAGCATCCATCCTCGCCGCGCTTTCACTCCTGGCCGTCCCCGGAAGAAAAGTCCGTTTCAAAATGGATTTGGGGTCCGTGATCATGGGCCTCTTCTCAGCCATGGCGCTCTACTTCATTTTCTGGGCCGGCAAAGAGATCTCCGCCCTGCTCTTTCCTTTCGCCGAACAGCAGATCAGCAGCATCTACGGAAAGGGTGAAGGGACCTCCGTTATGATCATTTTCCCCCTGCTCTTCCTGGTGACCGGGCCATGCGAGGAGATCTTCTGGCGGGGATTTCTCCAGGAAAAGCTCATGGCGCGGTACGGGGCCCCGGCCGGGTGGTTTCTGGGCACCCTGGTTTACGCGGGGGTTCACATCTGGTCGTTCAACTTCATGCTGATCGGCGCGGCTGCCGTGGCTGGAGCTTTCTGGGGAGCCATGTACTGGCGCTACCGGAACCTGGCACCGGTGATCGTTTCTCACTCGATATGGAGTTCCTTCATCTTCACGGTAGCCCCGCTGGCCTGAACCGTGACTTGCGGCAAAGGTTCGCCGGCATTCAAGAGCGGTTTTCCGCCCGGCTGCGGCGTTGATAATTTCTGGAGCCCCCGGCTCCTGGTTTTCTCGCCCAGTCTCGAATATTGAATCTCACCCTGTGCCATGATTTCAAAAACCGCTTGCCCGGGAACAGCATGGGATATAGAGTATTGCCTCTGGAAGATTCCCGGTTCCGGCGCGGAGGAAATCCGGCGACCGGCACTTAGGCTGAACAGGTGCTGACCCTGTTCCCGTACACCACTTTGGACGCAGGAGCAATGATAAGAAAAACTGAACGTTTCAGAGTCTGGTTGAAATTCACCTTCTATTTCCTGTACTCAATCCGTAACCGCAGGCCGTGGAGCCTTTCTCCGCTGACATGGATCCGTCTCTACTACAGGGGTTTCCTCCCGAATAAGCTCAATCTTTTCGGGCTGGACAAGGCAAAAAACTGGAAACCCTACCTTAATGACCGGGAGGAACTGTTGACGCAATATATTGACGGGGAATATGGAATAGTAATCAACGATAAACTGCTCTCCAGCATGGTCCTGGGAGGCTCCGCCCGTATTCCCCAGACCTGGGCGGTGATAAAGAACGGAAAAATCAGTGCACCGGTTTCAAGAAAAACGGATAATCTCCAGTCAATACTCCGTGAAAAGGGCAAAGCCATCCTTAAGCCAACGAACTGTTGTGGGGGAAAAGGTGTTGTCCTCCTTGAGTACAGTGATGGTGTTTATCTCAGGACCAGGCAAGCTGCTGATGAAGCCGAGCTGGAAAGCATGGTGTCCGAATCCGGACCTTTCCTCCTGACGGAATTCATCAGCCAGGGCGATTACGCCTCAAACCTCTACCCTGATACGGTGAACACAGTCAGGATGATCACCATGCTGGACCCGGAGACCAGGGAGCCGGTTATTGCCGGAGCGACACAGCGAATCGGCACCTCTCAGTCATTTCCGGTGGACAACATCTCTTCAGGAGGACTGGGCTGCGTGGTTGATCTACGAACCGGCCGCCTGGGAAAGGCTTCGAGGGTGTTCATGGAGGTCCCCCTGAGCTGGATTGAACGTCATCCGGAAAGCGGAATTGAGTTCGAGAAGCAGGTTATCCCTCGATGGGAAGAAATCTGCGCTGAAATAATCAACCTGGCACAAAGCCTGCCGATGATACCTTATATTGCCTGGGATGTCGCGATCCTCAATGACGGCATCAGCATTATCGAAACCAACAGCTGGTCAGACTTGAATATGTACCAGACAATGAAGCCTTTGCCGGAGGATCCGGTTATTCGCAGATTTTTCGAGCATCACGGGGTCATCAAGAAGCGTCTTCCCCATTTTCATGCAGGAAAAGAGAATAAATGATTCGAAAAAACAGGATGCACAGGATTAATCCGCTCTTTGCCCTCCTCAGATTCTACCTGAGGGTCCGGACCAGGGAATTCCACGCTAAGACGGTTTCAGGAAAAACAGCCCTCCGCATTCTCCGGAGATTAGCGGGATGGGCATGTTTCGTGTATCCTCCTCTAACAGGAACAGTCCCCCGTTTCAGATGGTTTTCCGCCAAGGCTGCCAGGGAGGCGGAAGGCAAAAGAAATGAGCTGCTTGACAGGCTTTCCGGCCTAGTCTCAACTGCCGCCGGCGGGAGCAAGCTCCACACCGGCCCCCTGTCTCCGGGTTGCACCCACTGCATTGAAGGAGACTGGGCCTGTAATTTCATCAACCGTCTATGCAACAGGGACTGCTTTTTCTGCAAGCGCTCACACCGGATGCTGAAGGAGGAGCCCGAGCCTGAAACCTCGGGATATTCATTCACCCATACTTCAGAACATATATGCTACCTGAAGACCTTCAATATCAGGGGGGTCTCCTTCTCCGGAGGGGAACCGCTGCTGGTCAGGGATCGCCTGCTGGAACATGTCAGAGCCGTCAGAAGGGAATTCGGAGATTCAATGCATATCTGGATGTACACCAACGGAGACCTGGCAGACGATGATGTGCTGAGACAGCTGCAGCAGGCAGGCCTTGATGAAATCAGGTTCAACATCGCTGCCCGGGAATATGACTTGTCCCCGGTAATCCTGGCAAAGAAATACATCCCTGTTGTCACGGTGGAGATACCCTGCATACCCGAAGACCTGGAAAAACTGAAATCTCTGCTCCCTGTCATGGAGAAGGAAGGCGTGAATTTTCTGAATATTCACCAGCTTTCGGTTGAAGAGCAGAACTGCAGGGAACTGATCACCAGTCAAATCAGGAACCTGCGGTGACGTACTTACGGATTATGACGAC
>CAZOGT010000249.1:0-4889 GCA_964579015.1 uncultured Acidobacteriota bacterium
GTATTTAAATATACTGTGAAAAATAATGATAACACCTGATTTGTTCCATTTGATATGCTCATTCAATAGCCTGTCCGGATGGTGCCGGGAAAAGACATTTTAAAGCCTTTTTCCGGCGAAAATTGAAACATGGTAGTAAAGAGTAAGTCAAAATCTCGGGCCCGCAGTGATTTTGCAAGGTCTTTTATGTGGCTGAGCAATATCAGGACATCCATGTCCGGAGATTTTTCGCTGAAGCACACCCTGCTGTTTCTCGGAGTCACCCTGGTCCTGACCGCCCTGATGATTGATTATGATTTCAGGCCGATTCCTGAATACGAGGCAGGGGACATAGCCGATAGAACAATTGAAGCCACTGAGGATTTCACCATTGTCGATGAAGCTGCCACCCAGGCAAAAATAGATGAAGTCCTTTCCAGGGTGCCGGCGGTTTTTACCTTCGATTTCACCGCTAATCACCAGGTTACCTCCCAGATAAGAATGGCCTTTGCCGATGCCAGGGAGTTGATAGCAGATGCCCGGCTCCAGCTCGGGCTGAATGAGGGGGAGAGTATTCCGGCCGGGGATCTTTCGGAAATCAGAAGAAGGCTTGAGGTTCTGCTGCCCAAGTTTGATCATGGGGATACCCTTGATATTCTTCTGAAATATGAGTTTTCCCAGGACCTTGAAGACAGGCTCGTGGAAATGATTGCCCAGGCAATGAAGTATCCCGGGGTAGTCTGGAACCGGGAGGCCCTTCTGCAGCACCAGGACCGCGGAATAACCCTGCTCCATACCGTAACCAAAGAACGCGAAACCCTCAGTGACTGGCTGGACATAATGGACGTTGACCAGGCCAGGAACCTTATTCGCCAGCGCGGATATGAACTCGATACAGTCACCAACAGCGAGAGGGAGGAACTTTTATCTTTTCTCGAAATCTGGGTCGTGCCGAATTGCGAGTTTGATGCTGAACTTACGAGGATAGAGGAGGAGAAAGCGGAGGCTGAGGTCGCTCCAGTGGTGATCCAGATCAAGAAAGGGAGGACCATAATCAGGGCCGGGGATGAGATTACCGAGAACAGACTCAGCCAGCTGAATGCTCTCAAGTCCGCTCGCAGGGGCAATGTTCAGGTGAAAAAGATTGCCGGTGTTTTCATTGTAGCCTGCATCATGGTTGTTTTTCTAGGACTCTTTTTTCGACTGCGGAAAGACCCTGAAAAGGACAACTATTCCAATTTTATGCTTGTTTCCACGGTACTGCTACTCAGCCTTCTGGTAATCCGTTTTTCCTTTGCCCTGGCGGATATGCTATCGGTCACCTTCAGGAGTCCTTCGATCCAGGATTCCTACCTCTTCTATTTCTATGCCCCGGTTGCTTTCGGGGCTGCCCTCGTCGTGTTGCTTGTCGGCAGGCGTGCCGGAATATTTTTCTCTCTTATCAATGCTGTCTTTGCGGGAGTCATGACCGGGGAATTAAGCATAGCCGTCTTTGCCCTTGCCGGGAGTCTGGCCGCCGTTTTTTCCCTGGAATTCTACCGGGAAAGATGGGCAATAGTCAGGGCCGGCCTGATGGTTGGCCTGGTTAATCTCCTGGTCGTTATCGCCTTTTTGCTCTTGTCCAGCGATGACTATGTTCTGACGGCCAACCTTTTTCTGATCAGGAGTGCAGGATGCCTGGTGAGCGGCCTTATCTCCACCGCCCTGGCTTCCCTGTGCCTTCCGGCCCTTGAGCCGCTTTTTGGACTTACCACGGATGTCCGCCTGCTGGAGCTTTCGAATCTTAACAGCCCTGTTATGAGAAGACTGGCCCTGGAAGCGCCTGGAACCTACCATCACAGCATAGCGGTGGGAATCCTGGCCGAGGCCGGGGCTGACGCTATTCGGGCCAATGGCCTTTTAGCCAGGGTAGGGGCCTATTACCACGATATCGGCAAGTTAAAGCAACCCGACTATTACGTGGAAAATCAGATTTTTTCAGCAAATAAGCATGAAGACCTCTCACCGGCCATGTCCAGCCTGATTCTGGCCAGCCACGTTAAGAATGGATTGGCCTTTGCCAGGGAATTGAAGCTGGGGCCCCTGGTGAGCGGAATGATCCCCCAGCACCACGGAACCAGGCTCCAGACCTTTTTCTACCAGAAGGCAAAGGAGGCCGCGGGAGAGAGGGGCGGAGAGGTTAATCCTGATGATTTCAGGTACCCCGGGCCCAAGCCCCAGAGCAAAGAAGCCGCCATACTTATGATGGCCGACCAGGTGGAGGCTGCCGCGCGTACCCTTCAGGATCCCAATCCCTCCCAGGTCAGGAGCTTGATTCACAGGTTGAGCCAGTCATCTGTGCAGGACGGACAGTTTGATGAATGCGATATCACCCTGAAAGAGATCAGTATGGTAGAGAAGGCATTCGAACGCGTACTGGTGGGGATGCATCACCAGAGGATCGAATATCCTGGTTATAACTTCAATAGAAAAGCCAATGGTAAAGAATCTGTCCAGCCGCCAGATCATTCCAGTGATAAACCTCTTCAATAGACAGCGAAAAGTCAGGCTGGAGCCTGGGCCTCTCCGGGAATTCCTGGGGCAACTGGCAACCAGGCTGCAGCTGGAGAAGAGTTTCTCAGTTGTGCTTGTCAGCAACCGGAGGATGAAGGAATTTAACCGGGATTTTGCCGGGAAGGACTATGCTACGGATGTGCTCTCCTTTCCCTGTGATGATTCAGGCATGGATGAAGGCTATTTGGGCGACATCGTGATTTCAGCAGAAAAAGCCCTGGAACAGGCTGCTAAGAGCCTGGACAATGAACTGCGGGTCCTGGCCCTGCATGGGGTACTCCACCTTATGGGTTTCGACCACGAGAAAGACCGGGGCCGGATGGCACGTATGGAGAATGAACTGAGGAGAGAACTGAACCTCTTAAAGATATGATTACTGTAAGCATTTGGATCTCCCTGTTACTGTTGGTGATGATGCTGTTCCTTTCCATTGTGGAGTCATCAGCTTCCTTTTTTTCCAGGGTTCACCTCAAGATATTGATTGAAAAACATGGGAAGGGCGGAAAGCTCCTGCGTCTGATTAAAGATGATCATCGAGGTTTTCTTATTACCTTGCAGCTGGCACTCCAGATACTCCTGGTGTTGCTCTCATCCCTCCTGACCTTCATTCTTATCAATTGGTACGGGCCGCGGGGATTTGTCGCGGCCCTTACCTCCCTCCTTGCATTGGTGGTGATCTTCAGACAGATAATTCCGAGGGTCCTGATTGTCGGGAATCAGGACAGGTTCTTTCTGAAAATGATGCCTTTGCTGGAACCGGTCTATCCATTGCTCCGGCTGATGAGCTGGCCGATCCTGCTCTGCCTTGACAGGGCCAGGGCAGAGGCGGACCCTGATGAAGAAGAGGAAGAGGCGAGCGATGAGGAAATAAGGGCCTACCTGGGGGCCGGAGAAGAAGCCGGAATTTTTCAAAGAGGCGAGAGCCACCTGATTCAGTCGGCCCTGGAGTTCAGCAATACCATAGTCAGGGATATTATGACATCACGGAACGAAATGGTGACGGTCGAGGAGTCCGCCACCATGTCAAAGCTCAAGGATGTGATGGTTGACTCCCGGCATTCAAGAATTCCGATCGTGAGCCACAGGGAAGACAGAATTTTGGGAATCGTATATGTGAAGACTTTTCTGGGTATGCTGGAAAACGGCTTTGAGGAGAGGACTATTGCCCCCCTGATCTCGGAGGTGATGTTTGTTCCTGAAACGAAAAAGGTTTCAGTGCTCCTTAAAGAGATGCAGGCGAAGGCCGAGCACATGGCCATGGTGGTCAATGAGTATGGCGCAGTTTCAGGGATGGTGACGATCGAAGACCTGCTGGAGGAAATCGTTGGAGATATAAGGGACGAGGATGAGTATTGCCAGGTGGAGCTTCTTCGGGAGGAAGACGGCGTCTATTTTGCCAGGGGAACACTTGAGATCAAGGAACTTGAGAATGCCCTGGGTAACAGCTTCCCTGAAGTTTCGGCCTCCACCGTTTCCGGACTGGTTGTGGAACAGCTCGGACGCATTCCGTCAAATGGGGAGAGTATTCTGCTGAACGGAGTCAGGTTTGAAGTCCTTCACGCTGATGACAGGAGAGTCCACAGCCTGCGGATACTCTCCCATCCCACCGGGGGGGACCAGGCCGCAGGCCGGTAATGTTTTTTCAGGGATCAGGTTTTTCAGGGATCAGGGATTGAATCAGCCATGATTTCTCACGGACACCGCCCTTCCATAAAATGAAGATGTCGAGTCAGGATCAGGGAATGCAAAACAATGTGAACTCCAGGGACCTGGAATATATGAAAAGAGCTCTGAAGCTGGCAGCCAGGGGCCTGGGCAGGGTCAGCCCCAATCCTGCCGTCGGTGCCGTGGTTGTCAAGGATTCTGAGATAGTCGGAGAAGGTTACCACTTGTGGAAGAATGTCAGGCATGCCGAAATAATCGCTCTGGAAAGAGCCGGCAGCAAGTCCGCAGGGGCTGATCTCTTTGTTACCCTTGAGCCCTGCTCCCATTACGGCAGAACCCCTCCATGCGTGGACGCAATCCTTTCCAGCGGTATCAGAAGAGTGGTTGCGGCTGTTGAAGATCCTGATCCGAGGGTATCCGGAGAGGGGATCAGCAGGCTCAGGAAAGGCGGAGTGAGGGTGGATGTCGGGGTGTGCCGGCAGGAAGCTGCTGAATTAAACGAACCGTTTTTCTACTCCGTTAAGAGGGGACGGCCCCTTGTCACCCTGAAGCTGGCGATGTCAATGGACGCCAGAATTGCTACGGCAACAGGTGAGTCAAAGTGGATCACAGGTGTTGAGGCCAGGGAATACGTGCAGAGGCTCAGATTCCTGCATGACGCCGTACTGGTGGGTTCCGGCACTCTTAAGGCT
>CAZOGT010000250.1:0-4842 GCA_964579015.1 uncultured Acidobacteriota bacterium
CCGTTTTATGCCGGCAAGGCCGTATACTCCAAGGCCTACAACCTCGAAAAACTAGAGGGACACAGGTACCTGGTAAGGCTGGGAGAATGGAAGGGCACTGTTGCCGAGGTGAGGGTTAACGGAGAGAGAGCCGGGATCATCGGCTGGAAACCCTGCGAGCTTGACGTGACAGAATATTTGCGTGACGGGAACAACCAGGTGGAGGTAGTAGTTGTCGGTTCGCTCAAGAACCTCCTGGGGCCGCTCCACACCCCCTGGCAGAGAGGAATCGTAACCATCGGGGATTTTCAGCAAGGCCCGGAAGTCCAGCCGGAGGGGATTGAATACGACACCCTGGATTACGGCCTGATCACAGATTTTGAGCTGGTTGTATCCCGGCCTTGAGCTGTTCAGCTTGGGCTGTTCAGTCAGAAACAGGCCGGCTGATCTTGAATCTTCCCCGGGCTCCCTTTAGATCAGGCCTTCAAGATCATATGCTTCGGTATACTTCGGGTTGACATGAATATAGCTTTCACTGATGAGCTTCATGGTGTATTCCTCGAGCTCCGGTCCTGATTTCTGGTCATAGAGGGCTTCCGCGATCTGGGGACGCACTTCCTGCAATGGCTTGACCCTGGCCGGAGTCCTTTCCAGGACTTTTACGATCTGGTAGCCGAAATCGGCTTCAATGATTCCGCTGTGCGATCCCACGTCAATGGAGAACACCACTTCAGCCAGGGTCTCATTGACTGATCCTTCCTGGAACTCCCCGATCTCGCCTCCCTGGGATGCTGTCGGGCCTTCAGAATACTCTTTGGCCAGTTCTGCAAATGGCCGGCTGTCAAGCTGGGCCAGGATGCTTTCAGCCCTTTTCCTGACTTCCGCCTTATCCTTTCCTTCGGTAAGCAGCACGATTTCGGCAAGCTTCACCTTGCTTTTCTCCGTGAATTCATCCTTGTGCTGCTCGTAATAGGCCTCAACTTCAGGTGTCAGAAGCGTTATCTTGGAGTATACGAACTGGGAGATCATGGAACGGATTATCATCTGTTCCCTGATGCTGCTGCGATACTGGGAGAGGGAACTTCCCCTCTGCTTGAAGTATTCGTCAATGACATCCAGGCTGGCTACACCGGAGTCCTGCCTGACGCTTTCAATGTACATGTCGACATCCTGGTCAATGTCATCGGATACTCCCAGTTCCTCGGCTTTCTGAACGATGATCTTGTTGGTAATCATGGTTCCCAGCAATGATTCCTTCATCTGGTTGTAGGCTTCTTCCTGCCTTGCCGGATCCTTGACGTTCTGTTCGACATCCATTTTCAGGCGGTTCAATGATTCCTGAAGGTCTGTCAGGGTAATAATTTCATCGTTGACCCTGGCGACGATTTCATCCAGTACTTTTGGCCCTTCCTCTTCCTCTGACTGGGAGATGCCGTTTATCGAGACACCGGAGAGCAGTATCAGGAGCAGGATGCCTTTACAGATATGTGAAATTGGGTTAACTGTCGTTTTGATCAAAATTATACTCCTTTGAATCAACAGGAAAGTTTGATTCATATATTGTAATCGAATATTGATTAAGCAGTGAATTTATATATTCTTCGGTCTGCTCGCGCTCCTTCCGGTCCGCCAGGACCTGGAAGATTTCCGCTTTAACCTCGTGGAATTTATACTGGTGGCTTGGAATCCATTCCTCCATGAAAAACAAGTGGTAACCGTGAGCGGACTGAAACGGGTCACTGATTTCACCGGGCGCAAGTGAGAATATCACTTTATCGAACTCTTCGGGGAGGTCGCCCTTTTCGAAAAACCCGAGATCTCCCTCGGCCTCGGCAGTTGCGCCTCTTGAAAATGCCATAGCCATTTCCCTGAATTTCCTGGAGTCTCCGTTGTTGACCCTGGCTTTCAGCTCTTCAGCCTGGTCACGCTCACTGGTTAATATCTCCAGTACATGTGCCTGGTCTCCCACCGAGAAACCTTCGATGTGCTCATCGTAGTAATTGATCAGTTCCTGAAGTGTGATATTCGTATGAACTTCTATATTCTGTTTCAGGAGTTTCTGGACCTTCAGGTATTCACTGATCGATGATTCGATTGCATGGGGATCGAGCCCATCCTGGCTTGTCGCCCATTCATTTATGTAACCGTCCAGTTCTTCTTCAGTCACTTCAATGCCGGCTTTTTCAGCTTCTGTCAGGAGTATTGTCTGGGTCAGGTATTCATCGAATAACTCCCTGGTTGAGACGCGGTCCATCTCCTCGGTGTCATCATCCAGAAAGGATTGAATATACCGGGAAAATTCGGACAAAAAGACCGGATTTCCGTTTATGCGGGCCAGGACGAGTGGTTGATTGCTCCCGGATGACTCCGTTTCTTCCGCGGGCCTGCTGCATGAAGCCGCCAGGCCGGCAGATATCAGCAGGAGTAATATCGCTTTAGTTGAATGATACCTGATCATTATCCTTCCAGACCTTTCAACAAGCCCCGGATTTCCCTGAAGATGTCATTTTCTCTGTCTTCCCTGAATTTGTAGGAGATTGCCATGTTCCGGGAAATGGTTATACTTGCGTTTTTCTCGGCAAGGGCAACAACCGTATCAGCTGTAACCCTGGTATCTTTGTGAAAACGCAGGGTCAGGAACCTGCCTTTCCGCTCCGCCGCAGTGATTCCCAGCTTCCGGGCGGTAATCCGTATTGTCGCATATTCAAAAAGGTTTGTGACAGATTTAGGATACCTTCCATAACGATCGATGATTTCTTCGCTGATCGCGTTCAATTCCTCCGGGGTGGTGACGGAGGAAATCCTCTTATAGAGCCAGAGCCGGGTACTGGCATCATCTATATAGTGTTCAGGAATATGGATGTCGAGTTTGAGATCAACGATTGTCCTGAAATCTTCGGTGTAATCCTCATCGGTCAGGCTGCTGACAGCTTCCCGGAGCAGCCTGGTATAGAGGTCAAACCCGATGGCGGCGATGTGTCCGCTTTGCTGGCCTCCCAGGAGATTTCCGGCCCCCCTGATTTCAAGGTCCATGGCCGCAAGGCGGAAGCCGGCACCCAGGTCACTGAAATCCCTGATCGCCGCCAGCCTTTTTTCAGCCTCAAGGGAGAGCCTGTCCCTTTTTGGGGCCAGGAGATAGGCATAGGCCTGGCGGTCCGACCTTCCTATTCTTCCGCGGAGCTGGTAAAGCTGTGAAAGCCCGAAATTCTGGGCCTGGTTGATGATCATGGTGTTGGCCCGGGATATGTCGAGGCCGTTTTCGATAATCGTGGTGCATACCATGACATCGTATTTATACTGGAGAAAATCCATCATGATATCCTCCAGAAGCTTTTCCTTCATCTGCCCATGGACCACGCATACCCTGGCACCAGGCACAAAAGACTGGATCTTCCTGGCCAGGGAATAAATGGTCTTTACTTCATTATGGACAAAGAAGATCTGTCCCTTCCTGCGGATTTCAAGGTCAATGGCATTCCTGATCAGCCTTTCCGAGAAAGCGGTGACTACCGTATATATTGAGAGCCGGTCCTTGGGGGGAGTTTCAATTATGGACAGGTTCCGGATCCCTACCAGTGACATGTTCAGGGTCCTGGGTATGGGAGTGGCGGAAAGGGTCAGGACGTCAACCTGGACTTTAAGTTCCTTAAGTTTTTCCTTGTGGGCCACACCGAACCTTTGTTCTTCGTCGATGATAATCAGCCCCAGGTCACTGAAGCTGATATCTTTCGAAAAAAGGCGATGGGTCCCGATCAGGATATCCACCAGTCCCAGTTCCGCTTTTTTGGTGATATCTTTTTGTATGGGCCTGGGGACAAAGCGGCTGAGCATTTCAATGTTGACCGGAAAGCCTGAAAACCTCTCCTGGAAGGTGCGCAGGTGCTGAAAAGCCAGCACTGTTGTGGGGGCCAGCAGAACCACCTGTTTGCCGCTGTTTACGGCCTTGAAGGCGGCACGCATGGCAACCTCGGTTTTCCCGTATCCGACGTCTCCGCATACCAGGCGGTCCATGGGTGCAGGGGACTCCATGTCTTTTTTAACGGCTTCAATGGCTGTTGCCTGGTCATCTGTCAGCTGAAAAGGAAAGGCGTCCTCGAATTCTCCGGTCAACGCGTCATCAGGGGAGTGGGCATATCCTCCTGAGACTTCACGCCTGGCATAGAGTTTGATCAGGCCTTCGGCCATGTCCTGTATGGATTTTTTTACCTTTTGCTTGGTTTTCTCCCAGGAAGTCCCCCCCAGCCGGTCCAGGCGGGGCTGGGCCGCGCCGCCGCCGGAGTATTTCTGGAGCAGGTCAAGCCGGTCTACGGGAACATAGAGCTTGTCATCATCAACATAGCTGATAACCACGAACTCGTTGCTTTCTTCCCCGATCCCCAGTTTTTTGAGGCCCCGGAATATGCCGATCCCATGTTCAACATGAACTACCAGGCTTCCCGGCTCCATATCCCTGAAATCAGGAAGAAACCTGTCAATCCTGTGGCCGGAGGGGTCTTTGGCCCGGGTAGTCTCCCTGGACTTGTCTCTGCCGAAAATCTCGGTTTCGGACAGGACATGCAGACCGCAACCGGGAAGATAGAATCCCTGCCTGATCCATCCTTCGATCACGCAGCTTCCTTTTTCTGTCGAAACCGGAAAGCCCTCCCTGCACCAGGGGAGGGTCACTTCATATTCCGAAGCGATTTCAACCAGCCGTTCGGCCAACCCGGTTGAATTCATGATGAAAACCGTCTCTTCTTCCTTCTTCTCCGCTTTTTCGAGGTCGTCCAGCAGCTCTTTGAAATTGCTGTTGTAAACCCTTTCCGGCTGAAAGGAGAAGCTGGCGATTTTTTGACGGTAAAATTTCGGGGCCTGGAAAGCGGA
>CAZOGT010000251.1:0-4836 GCA_964579015.1 uncultured Acidobacteriota bacterium
TGAGGACAAAAGGATCAAATCGATAAATCCTGTCCTCCAGCGCTGCAGAGACCATGGAAACCTGGCCCGGTTCAATATCCCCCAGAAACTTGAGGGTAAGGTGAACGGAGGAAATTTCCGGAAAGGAGGCCTTCACGCCGAGATCCCTGATGGCATCCTGCCCGACCTGCAGGCCGTTAAGGACTTCCTCGGAAAGAGGAACTGCAATAAAGGCTCTTATTCTCCTGTTAACAACCATCTTCTTAAACGGTCTAGCGCAAGATTAGCTGAACGCTGCCGGATGATATCCCTGCCTCCCACTGCTCTATAATCCCAGGACTTGCAGGTGCCATTCCCCGACAATCCAATGAATATGGTTCCGGCTTTGCATCCGACCCTCCCCCTGGACCAGCTATCCCTGTCACCGACAGCCCGATATCAGCATGCAAACAATGCTGCACTCCGCGGGCCATCTGTTCAGCAGCCTCGGCACTCACCGCCCCCTTCTTCCGGAGGTCCACGGGACTCACCCCAAGAACATTCTCTTTCACATTGTTGCTATAGGAAACTACTCCGCCAAGAAAATAATCGGAACTTCCCGGAACATCCGTCATCAATTTGCTGATTAATCCCCCTGTGCACGATTCAGCAACCGCCAGGGTCAGGCCTCTTTCCCTGAGAAGAGCCCCGACTGCATCCTGGAGCTCCTCCTCACGATCGGTAAGTACAGCAATCCCGAGTTCAGACTTAACCTCTTCGGTCAGCAGATCAAGCCCGGCCTCAGACTGCTCCAGGCTTCCCCCTGAAATCCAGGTGAAATAAAGGCTGATAATTCCGGGAGAGGATAGAATGGTTGTTTCAACATCCGGATAACTTTTATAAATGCCTTCAATCCTTGAATCCAGGGCCGATTCAGAGACAGAGGCGACTTTCAGCAGGCGCGAGGGGCGTGCTGAAACCCCCTTGTACTTACGGATAAGGGGAACCACATCATTCTCCATAATCGGGTTGAGCTCCCGGGGGGGTCCGGGCAGCACAAAGACCAGCCTTTCACCCTCCTGCAGAAAAAGGCCCGGAGCTGTTCCGTTGGGATTATTCAGGACCATGGAATCACGGGGAACTAAAGCCTGTCTGCGGTTATTGCCGGACATAGTGCGTTCCCACTTTTTATACATGGCCTCCATTTTGCTGACGACTTCCGGGTCCTCCTCCAGTTTCCGGCAGAGTGCTGCGGAAACAGCTTCCCGGGTTATGTCATCGGTAGTGGGGCCCAGTCCCCCGGTAAGGAAAACAATCTCGCTTCTCTTCAATGCCAGGGAAAGGGCGCCGCTGATATCATCAATACGGTCTCCCACCACCTGTTTAAACCGTACGGGAATTCCAAGGGTGGCGAGCCTTGAAGAAATGTACACAGAGTTGGTATCGAGGCGGCCAAAAGACAGGAGTTCGGAGCCAACGGCGATTATTTCAGAATGCATGGTATATAAAATGGAAAAGCTGCAGGCTCAGGCCCGCGTATATTCCAGCCATGATATCGTCAGCCACTATTCCAAGACCGCCTGGAAGTTTTTCGAAATTCCTGACCGGAACAGGTTTGGTTATGTCAAACAATCGGAAAAACAAAAACCCGGCAATCAGGTAATATGTGCCTGCAGGCGCAATCGCGGCGCAGACCAGCATTCCGTAGATCTCATCAATGACCACGTATGAAGGGTCCTTATCCGAATTCACAACCGCTGCTTTACCAGCGGTATACCAGGAGAGGGGGAAAAACATCAGGAGAAGCACCAGGTTGAGCTGCAGAGACAGCGGATGCGGCAGGAGATAAAGAAGCCAGATGCCGGCTGTTGCCAGAATTGATCCCCAGGTGCCGGGAGCGAGAGGGAGTAATCCCACCCCCAGCCCGGTTGCAACCAGCATTGAAAAAGGCGCTGCTCTGCTATTGGATATCCTCGATATTATCTCTGTGTTCTCCATATATCCTGAATCCCTCCTCCAGCCACGTTCCTAAGTCAATCATCCTGCAGCGTTTACTGCAAAAAGGGAAATACCGGCCATCAGTCTTCACTTTTTTCCCACACCTTGGGCAGCTGAAAACTCTCCCTTCTCCCGTAGATCCGGCATTGCTCATTCTAACCCTCCTGCCAGGTCATATTCAAAGGCATCACTGATTTTTACAATCCTGAAGTCGCCGGGATGAACAGTCTCGTCAATCCCGTCGTTGATGTAAACAAGGCCGTCTATGTCAGGAGCCTGGCCGGGCAGCCTTCCTTTCCAAAGCATATCGGTTTCCTCCGACACTCCCTCAACCAGAACAGGATAGCACTTCCCGATTTTCCTCCGGTTGTTCTCCAGCGAAATGCCAGCCTGCAGGCCCATCAGCCGGTCCAGCCTTTCCTTTTTAAGGGCATCCGGAACCTTACCCCTGATGTTGCGGGAAGCGGCGCCTTCCTCATCGGAATAGCTGAATACTCCCATGTGATCGAACCTTGTTTCACCTGCAAAATCGAGCAGTTCCCTGAAATCACGTTCAGTTTCGCCGGGAAAACCGACAATAAAGGTGGTCCTCAGGGACACGTCGGGCACTGCGGCCCTGATGCGTTCGATCAGTTTTCGATATGATTCAGGGCTCCCCCCCCTGTTCATCGACTTAAGAACCGATGTTGAGACGTGCTGAAGAGGAACATCAATGTATTTACAAATGCGGGGCGTTTCCGCAACGGCCTCCAGCAAGGAGGGGGTTATGCTGTTGGGATAGGTATACAAAAACCTGATCCATTCAAGACTCTCGATACCGCCAAGTGCCCTGAGTAAAGAACCCAGTCCATCATTCATCCCGAGATCGCGGCCATACATCGTCGAATCCTGGGCTACCAGATTCAACTCCCTGACACCCTGTCCCGCCAGAATTTCGGCTTCCCTGACCACCGACTCCGGTGCCCTGCTCCTGAAGCCGCCCCTGATGGAAGGAATAACACAGAAAGAACATGCGTGGTCACATCCTTCGGCAATTTTTAAATAAGCGGAATACCGGGGTGTGGCAAGAACTCGTTTCTCTTCGTGACTGTACAGATAGGTACTCGCCTCGCCCGGGACAGAGGGAAGTTGCGAGGGATCACCGGTGCAGGCCTGGACAACCAGGGACAGCTGGTCAAGCCCGATAACCGCGTCAACTTCAGGAAACTGTTCCAGTATCTGGTCCCTGTAACGCTGCACCAGGCATCCAGCCACGACCAGCCGCCTGCAGCTGCCCTTCTCCTTATAGGAAGCCATTTCTAGAATGGTACTGATTGACTCCTCCTTGGCCTGATCAATAAACCCGCAGGTGTTGACTACAATCACGTCCGCCGCGGAAGGATCATTGGTAACCTCACATTCCGCATCAGCCAGGTACCCCAGCATAACCTCGGAATCCACGAGATTTTTAGCGCACCCCAGGCTGATAAATCCAATTTTTACCACCTATTCGCTCCCCCCGCCGCTTTCCTGTTCAGGGTAAAAAAGCTCCCGGTGAGCCTCGGCATGTTCCAGAAGCCCCGCAGCTATTTGGGGGTAGGAGTCAATCACATTGTTCTTTTCATCGGAGTCATTCTCAAGGTCAAAGAGGGCAAGGCCGATTTCCTCCTGGATATATGTGCCGCCGGCCCCGTCGTTTCCGATTTCGGTAATTACCCTGTAATGGTGGGGAAGATGAAGTTTCCACTTCCCATCCCCGCTGATAACGCCTTCAAACCGGTTGCCGGTAGAAACCGGATAATAGGCATGCGGGTTGACTGCTCCATCCTCACCGGTAATGACAGGCCAGACATTCTCCCCGTCAATCTCGTTGGAGGGGAGATCGGCCCCGGTAAGGGCCGCCAGGGACGGCAGAAGATCCACCGTGGAAAATATTGATCCTGAAACGCTCCCAGGTTGGATTTCCGCCGGGAACTTGATAAGGCACGGAGACCGGATGCCCCCTTCAAAACTCGTGCCCTTGGCATCACGGCAGGGGGGCTCATCCCAGGGCCCGCCGAATGGAGTGTGCCCGGAATGGTTTCCGTAAGACTTCCAGGGACCGTTATCCGAAGTAAAGATCACTATTGTATTGTGCTCCAGGCCGTTTTGCTCCAGGGCGGAGTTGATCTCTCCCACGGACCAGTCAATTTCCATCATCACGTCACCGTAAAGCCCGGCCCCGGACTTCCCTTTGAACCTGCTGCTGCAGAACAGCGGCACATGGGGCATTGCGTGGGGAACGTATAGAAAAAACGGCTCGTCCTTGTGGCGGTTGATAAAGTCTACCGCGTGCTCGGTATACCAGGTGGTCAGCATTTCCTGCTGTTCGGCTTGAAGGTCAGGTATGGAAAGTTCCCCGTTTTCCCAGAACTGAAGCTCCCACTGGCTCCAGTACTCGGGATCAACCGGATGATGCCTCCACATATCGTTGGAATACATTATCCCGCAGGTTTCATCAAACCCCCGGTCATGGGATCTACGGCCTTCCTGGTCTCCCAGGTGCCATTTTCCAAAAGAGGCGGTTGCGTAACCATAGTCCCTGAACATCTCACCCATGGTGGCGAATTCTTCAGGAAGGCCCTCCCTTCGGGGGGCATGAGCCCCGAAAACCTTTGTCCGGCCGGGATAACAGCCGGTCATCAGCACTGCACGGGAAGCCGAACAGATTGCCTGGGGAACGTAAAAATTATTGTATCGGCATCCCTGGTCAGCCATTCTCTGGACATTGGGAGTGGCATAATCAGGGTTTCCGAAAGGATGAAAATCGGCCCATCCCGCATCATCCAGAAAGATGATTACAACATTGGGAGGAGGTGTCACCACTTCCCCCTGCCTGAAACACGACAGGGAGAGCGTAAT
>CAZOGT010000252.1:0-4175 GCA_964579015.1 uncultured Acidobacteriota bacterium
TCGGTCTCAATCTGGGAGAAACTCACCTCAGCCCAGTCAAGCTTCTGCAGTCCTTTTTCCAGCCTTACCAGCTTGAACAGCTCGGCAATCATCTCAGACAGTCTCCCGGCATTACTGAAAATCCGCTCGATAAACCTCCGGTGGAAGCCCTCCAGGTCCTTGTCGTCAAGGAGAGTCTCAGCATAGCCCTGGATCGAGGTCAAAGGGGTTTTGAGCTCGTGGGAGACATTCGAAATGAATTCTTTCTGCAATGTTTCGAGCCTGCGTATTTCAGTGACATCGTGAAATACTATTACTACACCGCTGACTTCGCCGGCCGAAAGTATGGGAGAAAAATGGGCCTGCAGGGCCCTTCCCCCGAACCTGATTTCCTCCCGATGTTCATGAGCTGCAGCAAGTACCGAGTTGATACCCTGGTCGACTTCAACACTCCTGATCACTTCGAGGGGGAGCCTGCCGTGGGGGCTGATGGATGAGGCGAAGATCCTGCTGAAAGCAGGGTTGGTAACAATTATCCGCCCCTCAGGGTCGGTTACCATTACTCCTTCAGTCATGCTGTTAAGAATGATCGTGAGGTTGTTTCGCTCCGACTCAAGCATGGTCAGCTGCTTATGCAGCCTGAATGACATCTCCTCCATTCTCCGGGCCAGGAGCCCGATTTCATCCTTGGAACTGACGGCTATGGACTCGATGTACTCCCCTGAAGCAATCCTGCGGGAAGCCTCCACCAGCCTCGCAATAGAAAGGCCCAGTTTCCTGGAAGCAATCCAGACAAGCCCCGCCCCGAAAACCGGCAGCAGCAAAATGATGAGAAGCTGCGCGGGCCTGAAATCATTGACCAGGCTCTCAACTTCCTCCAGTGAGATCGAAAGCCCTACAACACCTTTTCCGTCAGCTGTCCTCTCAGAGATATAAAGGGTTCTTTCCAGGGTTCTGGGGTCATACCTTATGTTCTGCCCTGACCCCTCATCAATGGCCTGGATCAGCTCCGTATTGCTCCCGGCTGTACCGGGCAGGTTTTCAAGGCTCCCCGTGGAGTCGGAGATCCTGTTTCCCCGAAGATCCCAGAGCGTTACCCGTATCGAAGAACTGCTGCTCAGTCTTTCAACCTGATCCAGAGAAGCAGGGGAGTCCACCTGGATGATCCCGGCAAGAATCACCGCATCCCTCCTGAGGCTCTCAGCGGCAAAATCTACCAGGAACGTCCTGAGCGCGGTATCCGCCCAGAGCTGGATGAACATGATGGAGACAATCACCACCAGTATGTATGTAATGACCAGTTTCCACCTGAAAGACATACCTCATCATCCCCCGTGTTAATTGACGAACCAAAGAGATTCTGGGCATGGAAGGCTCCGGCTGTCAAGTTATTTCAGGATCGGGAGTTTCCACATGTTCCGGGGATGGAAGGGGATTTATGCCACCTCAGAACCCGTTGGCACTCACCTTGAGAGGCGAACTCTCCTGCCACCGGCCTTCAGTCCCATCCGGGACGAGCTTGTACCCGACACCCCTTACCGTTTCTATGCCATGGGGAACCGCATTCAGCTTATCCCTCAGCCTCTGGATGTGAGTGTCCACGGTCCTGGTGGTGCCCGCAAACTGATACCCCCAGACCTGTTCAAGCAGTCTTGCTCTCGAGACTACGCGCCCCTTGTTTCTCAGCAGAAACGCCAGCAGCTTGAATTCCGTCGCCGTAAGATGCACTTCCGCTCCGCCCGCCCTGACCTCGTAACGGTCGAAATCAAGAGATATCCCGTTGCAGATCAGGCGGGGATTCGTGTCGGAGAGCTCGGCCCTGTCCAGGCTTCTCTGGACTCTGAGGACGAGCTCCCTGACACTGAAGGGCTTGGGCACATAATCGTCAGCACCCATTTCCAGGCCGAGAATGCGGTCGGACTCCTCTCCCTTGGCAGTTAGCATAATCACCGGGATCTTTTTCGTACTTTCATTTTTCTTGAGTTCTTCAAGCAATGTCAGTCCATTGAACCCGGGAAGCATAATGTCAAGAATCACGAGGTCCGGATTCTCGGTCATCAGGATATCCATCCCAGAAGAGCATTTCTGTGCCGTGAAACACCTGTACCCATTCCTGGATAGGTTATAGGCAACCAGATCAAGAATGTCCTGATCATCATCAATTACAAGTATTCTCTTCATTGTCCTGTATCCCCTGGAAATATTGAATCCTTCGGCGATTAGTCAAGACTCCGCGAAGGCTGTATGGTCTGGGTGGTCATAAATGAACCCTCGAACTTGAGGATGGTGGCTGTTACAGGCCGGGTGGAGTCAATCTCCACGGATCCGAGAAAATCACCTGCCGTGGCAAAATAACCCGCGAACAGCTCATCGATGAACAGGGTTGTTTTTGAGCCAGGTTCGAGAGAAACAGCCATTTCATCCACCTCATCCCCGTTATTGTTGAGAAGGGTCATGGTGACATCGGCGGCAGCTTCATTCCCCGCCGGGTTGAGCAGGGCGATTCCTGTGCGGTTCACTCCATCGGCATAAGCGATGAATGAAAACCCGTTCATCGGATCTGCCGGAAGAACACTCGAAGCAGTATCGAGAGTATTTCCGGCATATGTTTTGAACACTGCTTCTACCCCGAATGGCTCGTCGAAATCAGAGCTCACTTCAGCGTAACCGACCTTGAGTTCCTGGGCACTGGATGTCAGGGTAATGGCTTCCGTGACACCGTAGCCGGGAACTTCCACTCCCAGCACGGTCGAAGTTGAAGGAGGCACGAGAGCTGAACCGGGATCCTTAAGCAGTTCCACCGGCAGCCCGTTTGAATCAAAAGCCCTGATTTCCAGCCTGTTGGTTGTAGCCGACAGGTTCATGAACACAAAGGTTGTCTCCAGCCCCTGTCCGTGTGCGACCTGCGGTATATATACGATGTCTCCCCCGGCGAGCACTACCCCCGCCAGGAAAAGAATTACTATTAAACTCAATATTATTTTCTTTATCAATTTCCTTCTCCCCGGCCGAATGTTGAAATGCTGTCACAGCATTTCAAATCAGGCCTATAAAGAGTAACTATAGATCTTGTATTCTCCATCCAGCAGCATCATGGAACCGAATAGCTTCACCCTCTTTTCCACACCGTCCATGGCAACCACTACCTCAGGTTCCATGAAAAGCCGCAGCTCTCCGTAGTCCCGGACTTCCCCTGAGAGCTCAACCCTCACCAGGTCTATATCCGTTCCCTTGTACCTGCTCATGGTGGCCCTCAGGCTTGAGAGACTTTTGATCTGCGACTGCCTCCAGACAAACTCCGGCGTAAGGTTGGTATCGGGCCTGCTCGCAGGAAGGTGCGGCCAGAGCAGCCGCTCAAACTCCTCCCGGTCAGCCGCAATCAGCTCCATTGTCTGAAAGTCTCCGTCTTTCAAGGCCTCGAGGAACCCTTCGGTCAACTGCTCTGCCGAACTGAATGAATTGTTCAGCCTTCCCGCGGGGGAGCTCCCTCCCCGGCTGTCCATTCGGGAGCACGCGGCACCCAGAAAGATCAGGCAGGGAAGAATAACCTTTAATGCAGAAGTATTCCGTCTTGTAAACATCTGTCTCCTGTTTCCAGTTATCAAGGGAGCTCCCTCTATTCCGTGAATACTAGTTGGGGCAGGCTGTTGTCCACCCGGCGCTCCAGTCGCAACTGGGGCCAAACGCTCCCACAAAGGTCACAGGCTCAAAGAACCCGTCAGCCGGAGGAACGGCCACGTAGTTGATGTCCGTAACACTGCCTTCCCTGACGGGCCTGAAATCAGGTGAAAGGGTATTGAAGGGGTCCCGCAATTCAGGATTCACATCAATCCGGTTCATCTTCCAGCCTTCGCTCATGAATGCGTCTATGTCAAAAGCCGAAGAACTATTCACGGCTGCGAAATTCCCCTGTCCCCCGGAGGTTCCATTTCCAAAGAAGACTGAATTGGTGAATTCAATATTCCCGGCTGTCGCCTGGGCAACTGAAGAATCGCCGTTTATTACCAAACCTTCTTCGCCGGCACCAATGACGACTGCATTCTTCAGGGTTAAAGCTGTCCCTACCTTGAGCAGCACTCCTATGTCACCTTCAACTGGATTGCTTCCCGGGCCCACAAAGGTGAGATTGTAGATGGTGGGATGGGACCGGGGCAGAAGCTCGTTGTTGTCTCCATTATTGTCTGCCTCGAGCCCAT
>CAZOGT010000252.1:4185-4831 GCA_964579015.1 uncultured Acidobacteriota bacterium
TTGTCCGCGTCAGCCGTATACTGCTGTATCGCGACAAATTGTGCCTTGCCTCTCCAGCCGTCTGTCCAGTCAAGGCTGTCATCGGCATTTCCGGTAAGGTACACATACTTGGCGTTCGCATTGCCACCGAAAAACTCGACGCCGTCATCCAGGTTCTGGTGGACCTGGATATATTCGATGGTGGTGCCGCTGCCGACACCCTGAAACGCGATGCCGTTAAGTTCATTTGAGGGGCTGAACTCGGTCCCGCCGAATTCAACACGGACGTAGCGGAGGATCCCGCTGTCGTCAGCGTCGTCGTTTCCGCCATAGGCGCCGGTGTCGCCTTCTCCCAGGGCCTCCCCTCCGGGCACATTAAGCCGGGCTCTGCCATTGATGATAAGCCCGCCCCAGTCAGCGGTGGCGCGCTCGCCCACAGGCATGGCACTGGTGAACACAATCGGGGCGTTGGCGCTGCCGAGAGCTTCTATCCTGCCGCCCCGGTCAATTACCATCGTTGAAGTCTGCCCCTGCCCCAGCACATAGACGCCGGCTTCAATCTTGATGGTGGCTCCTTCGCGGACAAAAGTAGCGGCATTGTTAAGCACGTATGCCTTGTCATTGGTCAGCTGGAGGTCGGAGGTTACTTCCTGGGGCATTACCTCGA
>CAZOGT010000253.1:0-4799 GCA_964579015.1 uncultured Acidobacteriota bacterium
GACATTCTTGTCAACAACCTGGTCAACGACGGAACCTACCGGGTCATCGAGAGAAGGGCCCTGGACGCGGTCCTGGCTGAACAGAACTTCTCCAACAGCGACAGGGCCAACCCCTCCACAGCCGCCCAAATCGGAAAGGTACTCGGGGTTGACGCCATCATACTTGGATCCATAACCCAGTTTGGAACTGAAGACAAAAGCCTGGGCATTGGAGGATTCGGGCGCAGGATCGGCGGGTTTGGGATTGGAAAGGTAGGAACCAAGGAAGGCAAGGCCAAGGTGGTGATCAATGCCAGGATTGTTGACATCAACACCTCTGAAATCCTGGGCGTGTCCGAGGGCTCAGGAGAGTCTAAGCGCAGCGGACTGCTGCTGGCCGGCGCCGGCGGGGGAGGCGGAGGAGCCGGTGGCGGTTCCTTTGACATGGGTTCCAGCAACTTCCGCGATACGATCCTAGGCGAGGCCACTAATGCTGCGGTGACAGAAGTGTCCCAGGGCCTGGTGGATGCCAACAGCCGCATTCCTAAAAATGAAGTTGTGGTCAGTGTTAAGGGCCTGGTGGCCTTTGCCCAGGACAGCCTGGTAATCCTGAATGTCGGATCCGGAAGCGGCGTGACTCCTGGAATGGAGCTCTCCATTGAAAGAGTCACCCAGACCATCAAGGACCCGGCCACCGGTAATGTTCTGAGAGAACTTACTGAGAAGATCGGAACAGTGAAGGTCACCAAGGTGGACGCAGGGTCTTCCGAGGCCACCCTTATTTCAGGTTCCGGGGTCAAGGTCGGAGATGTAGTCCAAAATTAAGAAGAAGCTGATAATGCAGGCTCCAGCGAATCATTAACCGGAGAGAAATCCGAGCTGAAAAAAGGCGGGCCCACCGAGGAGGGCCCGCCCTTTTTTCACATACAGGACTCCCCCTGGATCTAAGGGGTTCCCATGTTCAGGTCAGTACAGTGAACAATTTCTTTCTACCAGAAAGACTTATCCAGTTCGGAACCATCTTCCAGGTACCAGGTATCAGAACCGTAATCCTTGGATACAAAGATATAGATTTTCTCCGTATTTTCCAGGCTTTCCCTGGGGATTGAGACCTGGAGGGAACCTTCCTGCCCGGAAGCGGGAATCATGTCCCCGCTGATTTCCATGCCTTTGCAGATGATCTGTTCCACAGTCCACCAGTGAGCGGTAAACCCCTGGGTGAACTCGGTCACTTCACCGACCGGCTCGCCGGCAACGGTAAAGGTCATGTCCGCCGGAAGTGCCGTATCCCCTGCGACCCCCACACCAAACCGGTAGGTACTTTCGGGATCAAAGGTCCCCAGCCTCAAGCTGATCAGCACCTCACCCTCAACTATCCGGACAACCGGGCTGCTCATGGTTGCCCCCTGGCCCAGAACAGTTGCAAAGCACATTGAACATAGACAAATACATAAAATGGATAAAAGTACTTTATTCTGCATAATCAAAACCCCTTCAAAGATTTAACTCAACCAGCGTTTCGCTAATTCAGGTTATCCGGCCCTCAGAGCCGGGCCATGATGCAATATCAGCTCTTCGCAACCCGGCTCTGGTAAAATGTTTGAATAAACTGGGAACAAGAATCATCTTACTCCAAGTGGCCATACAATATAACAACATTATTAATATTTTTTTAAGAAAAAAACAGGGATGATTATAAAAAAGAATCCTGGGAAGGGTGAAAAATGAAAATTTTCAGATTGGTTGCGATTATCCTGATCATTACCGTTTTCATCCCGTCATCAGCATGGGCCGGAGAGATCTGCCTGACATTCGAGCGACTCCCCTTCATGGAACCCCTGGTTTACTGGACTCCCCGGGAAATGAGCACCCTGGTTCTCAGGGAGCTGGAACGCCGGAACATCCTCACAATCGGGTTTGTTCAGGAAGAAAAGCTGCAGGACACCCCCAGCAGCGGGGTAGTCCTGCTTGACTGGGCAGAAAAAGGCCATCTCCTGGGCAACAACACCTTCTCCTATGTGGACTTCAACGAGTTGAGCGTCAAGGAATTCCTTGAGCATGTGGCTGACGGGCAGAAGAGCATCCTCAGGGCATCCCGGGTCAGCGGAAAAAACTTTCGCTATATCAGGTTCCCCACGATGCACCTTGGAGACTCTGAAAGCAAGAGGGACAAGGTCGCTGAGATCCTGCACAGGAACGGCTACGTGATATTTCCGGCTACTGCCATACCTTACGACTTTGAATTCAACTGGGTTTTCCGGGATTACGTGGATAATGCCAGGGCAGTTGAGCTGCTCAGGGAAATGTATGTTGAATATGTCGTTGAGTGCGTCAGGTATGCGGAGGAGCAGGCGAGGCGGGTATTTGACAGGGAAATCCCCCAGGTACTAAGGCTTCATCTTGGAATTGCGACCGCACAGTTTCTTCCCGACCTGCTGGACGAACTTGAGGAAAGGGGCTACACCTACATCTCCCCGGAAGATGTACTGGAAAACCCGGTATTCGGGACCGAGGAAAAATATGCCGGCCCGCTGGGACTCAGCTTTACTGAAAGGGTCGCGGCCTACCGCGAAATGGAGTTTAACCCTGATTTCTGGAGGCTCGACCGGAGGGACATCCGGGAAGAACTGGGCCGGAGACTCGAGGAATCCGATCCTTTGGCCCTGGAGTAGCCGCATCCTGCTTCCCGCTCGACCGAATTCCGGTCTATGCGCCCCCCGGCCACAAATCCCCTGATCTGAGGACCGGGCAGCCCTCACGCGGGGCCAGCGGGATCATGCCCCCGGGATCTACTCGACATCCCGGTAATCAGCTCCCAGGTAAATCTGCCTGGGCCTGGCAATTTTCTGTTCGGTATCCAGGACCATCTCTTCCCACTGGGCAACCCATCCCGGGGTACGGCCGATAACAAAAAGAACCGTAAAGAAGTTGGAGGGGAACCCCAGGGCTTCATAAATCAGCCCTGAATAGAAATCCACATTCGGATAGAGCTTACGGCTGACAAAATAGTCATCGCTCAGCGTAATCCGCTCCAGCTCCAGGGCGATGTCCAGGAGTTCACTGGTCCCGATTGAAGCAAAAATCTCGTGCGCGAGCTCCTTGATGATCCGGGCCCTGGGGTCATAATTCTTGTAAACCCTGTGGCCGAATCCCATCAGCCGAGATTCTCCGCTCCTGGCACTGGCGACGCGCTCCTGGATATTGTCCGTTGACCCGATTTCATGAAGCATCTTCAGCACGGACTCATTGGCGCCCCCGTGCAGGGGGCCGCTGAGCGCGGCTACAGCCGAAGCGACTGCCAGGAAGGGATCGGTATTGGCGCTTCCCACTCCCCGGACCGTGGTAGTGCTGCAGTTCTGTTCATGGTCTCCGTGAAGGGTGAACAAGGCATCCATGACCTTTTCCAGGAGCCGGCCTGTTGACTCGCTCTGTTCACTGCCGTCAAACATCATGTGCAGAAAATTCCTGCTGTAGGAGAGATTTTCATCAGGTTCCACTGCCGGGAGCCCCGAAACCCGCCTGTAGACCAGGGCCCCGATGACCGGGACCTGGGCAATAAGCCTGACCGCCTGGAAGCGGCGGTTTTCAGGATCCTCCACGTTCCTGGAATCAAGATAGAGGGAGGAAAGCGCTGCCACGGCCGAGGCCACCATCCCCATGGGGTGCGCTTCCTCGGGAAAAACCTCGATCAGCCTGACAATCTCTTCCGGGACCTGGTAGCATTTCCTGATCTGCCGGTCCCATTCCCTGCTCTGGCCCTCATCCGGAAGCTCCCCGAAAAAAAGGAGGTAAGCGACATCCAGGAAACTTTTCTTTTCTGCCAGCTGTTCAATCGGATATCCCCGGTAACGCAGAATGCCTTTTTCCCCGTCAATATAAGTTATCCTGCTCTTGCAGCTTGCGGTATTCATGTATCCCGGGTCATATCCCATGAGTCCGAAATCGTCCTCGGAAACCCTGATATCACGGAGATCCCTGGTCCGGATGGTGCCGTGCGAAATCGGGATCTCGTACTGGCGGGAAGTCCTGTTGTCTACAACTGTCAGAGTATCTTTTACCATGCTATGTTTCCTTCCTTTCAACAAGTATGGGCCTGATTGCGGGATTGGAATGATCCCTGTATTGATTCAAGCTGCGGATTCCGCAGGCGGTGTTATTCAGGCAAGCTGAACTTCTCAAGGACCTTCCGGGAAGACGCGCGACGGTTCCTTCCTGACTGCATATTTATTTGCATTATATACAATTTTTGGATGGGCAGTAATTCTACCCGAATTTCCCTGATGGACCCAGAGAAGCAAAGGGGCTGGACTAAAAAGAAAATTATGTGTGATACTAATACAGGTAACACAATGATCCCGCGGCAAAGAGAGGATTTTGCGCGTACTGGCTAGCTCAGTTGATAAAGGTACGGAATAATTAACGGAGTCTGGCCTGGGCCAATCAAAACCGCAGTTTTCACAGAGAGTTTAACGATGAAGATCATCATAGTAGGCGGCGGAGCAGTAGGATCCCTGGTTGCCCAGCGCCTGATCCAGGGAAAGAATGAAGTCATCATTATAGAGAGGGACCAGGAGAGATGTGACATCCTCCAGGATTCCCTTGACGCCAGGATCATCCAGGGGGACGCTTCCAGCATCTCGACACTCCAGTCCGCGGGGCTGGTTACGGCCGACATGATGATCGCGGTGACAAGCAGCGACGAGACCAATATCCTGGCCTGCCTTATTGCCCAGGGCTATTCCAACCTCGGGGTGAAAGTGGCGCGCCTGCGCACCCATGAAGTGGAAAAATGGAAATCCATCTGCAGCAGCAAGCTCCTC
>CAZOGT010000254.1:0-4792 GCA_964579015.1 uncultured Acidobacteriota bacterium
GGTCACACGTTATTGGTAATATTTGAAGGTGAAAATTAAATGGACCTTGCAACATCCGCCCCCTGAACTTGTAGAGCGACTCTGCGCTGAGCTTCTGATTGAGCCTGTTCTGGCTGAGATGCTAATCAACCGCGGGTACAGCGACCCTGAATCCGCCTGGTCATTCCTCGAGCCATCCCTGGACACCCTCCACGACCCCGGGCTCATGAAGGGCATGAAAGATGCCGTGGCCAGGATTCACATGGCGATGGAGAGTGGGGAAAAAGTTATTATTTACGGTGATTACGATGCAGACGGAATCACTTCCGTAGCTGTTCTGAAGCGGGCCCTTGAAATCCTGGGGCTGGAGCCGGATTACTATATACCCCGTCGCCTTGAAGACGGTTACGGATTGAAAAACGAAGCCCTTGAAAGAATTTTCAGGAATGGATACAGCCTCTGCATTACGGTTGACTGTGGAATCAGGGCTGTAAGCAGCGCGCAATTTGCCAAAGAACTTGGCCTGGACCTGATAATTACCGATCATCACCTGCCGGAGGAGGAGCCTCCGTCCGCCATTGCAGTCATTAATCCCAGACAGGAAGGCTGTCCTTATCCCTTCAAGGAGCTGGCCGGGGTCGGAGTCGTTTTCAAGCTGGTCCAGGCCCTATTTTCAACAGCCGGCAAAACTGACCTTATTCCTCATTTTCTTAAGCTGGTGGCGATTGGGACGGTTGCCGACATGGTCCCGCTGACCGGTGAGAACCGGGTCATCACATACTATGGGCTGCAGGGGTTATCTGATTTACGGAATCCCGGGCTCAGGGCCCTGCTCTCAGGTTCCGGTATCGGGGTAGGGGTCAGCAGCCAGGATATCGGGTTTAAAATAGCGCCCCGGATCAACGCCTACACCAGGATGGGTGGCGGAAGTGAGATAGTCGAGCTTTTTTTTCAGACTGATCCGGAAATCGTATCCGGCATGGTCGGGGAGATGAACAGCCGGAACAGCGAACGCAAGTCCCTGGAGATGGATATTATCAGGGAAATAGATGCCCAGATCCTGGAGAGGCCGGTTTCTCCGGAAGATGATTTCCTGGTTTTCTTTGGTAATGGCTGGCACCGGGGAGTGATAGGAAACGTGGCCTCCCGCATGGTCAGCCGTTTTTTCAGGCCATGCCTGGTGATTTCCGCTGGAGAGGATTCCTGCCAGGGTTCCGGCAGGAGCATCCCGGGATTTCACCTGCTGGAAGCCCTCTCCTCCTGCGATGACCTGTTGTATCGGTATGGAGGGCATGCCCAGGCTGTCGGGTGTTCGCTGGATACCACGGATCCCGCCCATGTTGAAGAATTGAGGACGAGGTTAAACGAATATGCGGGAAAGGTCCTGAAAGAAGAAGAAAGAGTTCCTTCGCTGAACATTGACGCCTATATTCCCGTGGAACTGGCCGGACCGGAACTCCATCTCCAGGTCAAACGGCTGGAACCTTTTGGGAAATCGAACCCGGAGCCGGTATTCGCCTCCCGCAATGTGCAGATTTCGTCTCGCCCGCGGCTCCTGAACAGCCGGCACATCAAGATGCAGACCACCGCGGGAAACAGGGTTATCGACATGATCTGGTGGCAGAAGAGTTCGATCCCCGGGAATTTGAAGGCCGGGGCCAGGGTGGATGTCGCCTACACCCTGAAGGAGGATGCCTTCAGGGATAAGAATGAAGTTTACCTGAACATCAGGGACCTGCAGGTTTTTTAAGAAGCCATGCTGCACTCTAAATTTTTCAGAATAATTCTTATTCTGGTCATTATTGCGTCGATACTGCTTATTTTTCGCAGTTTTATGACGAGGGTGGGGACCAGGACCGAAACCACTGAAGGGGAGATTCTGCCTGATGAGATAATCAGGAAGACCACCGGGTTTGAACATACCCAGCTCAAGAACGGCCGGGTTGTCTTCAGGGTGGTCAGCGGCTCCAGCACCATGAAGACCGGCGGGGACAACGTCCTGGAAAGAGTGTCGCTCTGGAGATTTGGCGAATCGGGTGACCCGGCCGACATGATCGAGGGGGAGGAGGCCGTGTACAACCCTGAGAAGAAGGAGATCATGTTCACGGGTGACGTGGTTATCCGCCTCGAGCAGGGTCTCTTGATCTATGCCGACCAGGTGTATGGAGACCTGGACAGGCAAGTCCTGGTGATCAGGGAGAATTACCGGATAGAACATGACTCCGTAGTGGGCCGGGGCAGGGGACTTGAATATGGTTTTCTTGCCCGGAGGCTGAGTTTTATTGACGGCCTGGAGATGATCATGGATGCTGTTACGGATCCCAGGGAAGTCCGGGCCGGCAATGGACGGTATTTTATTGATTCCGGGAAGATATTACTGGGGGGAAATGCGAGCATTGAGAGCTCCCGGGAATCAATGACCGGAGAGAAAATTGAGATTGACCTGAACACCAGTAACCAGGTCACCGGCATGAAGGCCTGGGAAAAGGCCAGGCTTATGCCGGGCAGTGAGTATATGTTTTCGGGTGACGGAATATCGGTGGATTTTACCGGTAATACTTTAATGATTCTGGGCTCAGAAGGGGAACGGGCTGTTTACCGGGGAGGCATGGGTAGTCAGGCCGGTCAGCTTTCCGCAGAGGCCATATCCTGCTCCTTTCAGTCAGGGCCTGACAGAGCATGGACGCTTGACCGGATAAAGGCGGAAGGGGACGTGCGCCTTGCGCTTCCCGAGAGCCGGATTGAGGAGTGCAGGAGTGAACTTTTCCAAGGCATCGCGGCATCTGGAAATGAAGGGCAGTTTGAGAGCCTTTCCATGTCCGAAAATGTTTACCTGGTGCATGCCGGAGAAGGGGGCGAGCGGGAGATCCTGCAGGGAAGGGAGCTCAGATTGAGCATGGATGATGAAGGCCTGCCTTTGCTCGTGGAGGTTGAGGATGATGTGCTCGCGGAGCTTATTAAGCCCCTTCCCGGGGGGGGAGTGAGCAGGAGAAGCCTGGAGGTCCGGGATATTCTTACCGTAAGGTATGAGGGCGGGATCATCCGGGAGGCTTCCGGGAGGCTCGGCTGCAGGCTGAAGGGTTCATCCGGTGAAATGCAGGATAGCCTGGAAGCGGAGACCATCAACCTGGAATTCAGCGAAGGACTCCTGTCCAAAGTCTCTGCCGACGGGAATGTCAGGGGCGGAAGCCTGGATGGCGGCACGAGGAGGCAGCTGAGTTCCGGGCACCTTGGCCTTTACTACCGGGACGGAGTGCTTTTTGCGTTCGAGCAGCTGGGAAATGCTGTTATCAGCGAGGTTGAAGACGGCCGTACTTTGGAGCTGCGCTCCGAAAAAAATTATTACGACGTTTCCACCCGGCTCCTGGAGGCGGAAGGCGGAAGGCCTTTCATGGTTGTAGAGGATACAGGTGCAAACGGTGCCGGAAGGGTTGAAACCAGGGCCCGAACCCTGTCTGTCAACAGGGAAGAGAACCGGTTGACGGCCGCAGGTGACGTCGAGAGTATTTATTACCTTGAGGATGGGACTCTCGTATTTCTCTCCTCCTCCATGAGAAGTTCGCTGGAAGGAGGCTCAGTCGAATATTCGGGTTCAGTCAGGATGCTGCTTGATGAACATGTTATCAAAGGTGATAAGATGCTCCTTGACGCTGATACCGGGGCCCTGTCGGTTGAAGGGAACGTGGATACCCGGCTGTTGACCTCAGCGGGAGGTGTTCCTGCTGAATACCGGATAGTATCCCGTGAACTGGATCTTGATACGGATGCCGGGACCGCAACATACAGGGATGATGTCAGGCTGGACTCTGATGATCTCAGCATCGAGGCCCCTTTCCTTGTACTCTACACGGAAGCAGGACGGATGAAGGAGTTTTCCAGGATTGAAGCCTGGGGAGGTGTAAGGATAGTGGAGGAGGGCAGGACCTGGACAGGGGAAAGGGCCGTCTATCTCAGGGAGACGGGCAGGGTGACGGTTGACAAAGATTAATAAACTAATGTCCATTAATAAGCAGACACTTTTCGCAAACAGCATTTCCAAGTCCTACAAGGGAAGAAAAGTGGTTTCGGACGTAACGGTTGAAGTGACCTCCGGCGAAGTCGTGGGACTGCTTGGGCCGAACGGGGCCGGGAAAACGACTTCTTTTTACATGATTGTCGGACTCACCCCTCCTGATGAAGGAACTATCCTGTTCAACGGGGACGACATAACCAACCTGCCCATGTACCTGAGGGCCAGGAAAGGTATCAGCTATCTTCCCCAGGAGCCGTCTGCTTTCCGGAAACTGACTGTGGAGGACAACCTTTACGCCATTTCTGAGACTCTGGACATGAGCCCGGGGCTGGCCGACCAGCTGGTTAATGATCTGCTGGAAGAATTTGGAATAGACAGCCTGAGGAAAAGCCCCGCCTACACCCTTTCCGGCGGCGAGAGGCGCAGGCTTGAAATCGCCAGGGCTTTAGTGACAAGCCCGGGATTTATTCTCCTGGACGAGCCTTTCGCAGGGATAGATCCCCTGGCTGTCCTGGATATCCAGAGGACCATCGAGCACCTGAAAAGGCGGGGAATCGGAATCCTGATAACCGACCATAATGTCAGGGACACCCTGAGTATCACAGACAGGGCGTACATCATCAAGGAAGGAACGATTTTCAGTTCCGGGACTCCGGGGGAACTATCCGGAGACCGGGAAGTCAGGAGAGTATACCTGGGGGAGAATTTCAGGCTCTTCTGATCCATCCCTGCTGGAGCATCCTGCCCCGTAGTGGCATGAGCATCCTTGCTCATGGGAACGGAGCATCCTGCTACGGTAGA
>CAZOGT010000255.1:0-4772 GCA_964579015.1 uncultured Acidobacteriota bacterium
ACAGCCGCCTAACCTGGGAGTGCTCCTGGATCCCATGGCAGACAAATTGCTGCTTGCGACCTCATTCACCCTGCTTACCCTGCAAAGCTTGAATCTGGAAGTCAGGATTCCCCTGTGGCTGACTATTTCCGTTATCGGCCGGGATATCCTGCTGGTGCTGGGAGCCCTTATCTTCAACCTCACAGTCGGGAACAAGGCATTTGCTCCCTCCTGGCTCGGAAAATCCACTACAGCAGTTCAACTGGCCCTGATAATGCTGGTCCTTATCAGCAATTTTCTCGGGTACAGGGTGCCTTTTCTTGACATGGTTTTCTACATTACTCTGATTCTTACCATCAGCTCGGGAACACATTACATGATCCAGGGCATGCGCATGACCGCCCAGGAAACCGGGCAATAGCAAAGAGATTCAATCCGGTGGTCCAGCCGGATTAAGGAGATTCAACCCGAGGGGGTTCATCCGGAAGGGATAAAGATTATGGAAAAAATAGAAGGAACAATGAGCGCCGATGATCTCAAATTCGGCATAGTTGTGAGCCGTTTCAACAGCATGATAACTGATAAGCTCCTGGAAGGGGCTCTGGACATTCTCAGGCGTCAAGGGGTACGAGAAGAGCATATCCTTGTGGCCAGGGTTCCCGGGAGCTTCGAAGTCCCGGTTACGGCCAAGAAGCTGATCTTGACGCAGGGGGTGGACGCCGTGATCTGCCTGGGATGCCTGATCAGGGGTGAGACCGCTCATTTTGACTACCTTGCCCGGGAGGTTACCAGGGGTATTGATGACGTGGCGCTTTCAACCGGCATCCCTGTCGCCAACGGTGTGCTGACGGTCGAATCCCTGGAACAGGCCATGAACCGGGCAGGTGTAAAGTTTGGGAACAAGGGCGGCGATGCGGCTGAAGCAGCTGTCGAGATGGCCGGCCTTTTCAGGGCCCTGGAGAAGAAATGAGCCGACGAAAAGGGCGGGAAACGGCGCTGCAGATGCTGTTTCAGCGTGATCTGTCGGATATTCAGGCGAATGAAACCAGAAGGCTTTTCTGGATGTGCAACAAAGTGCCGGCTGAAGCCAAAAGATTTGCGGATGCCCTCTACAAGAGTGTTGTCAGCCACTTGCCGGAGCTTGATGGCCTGATTTCCAGCCACTCCAGAAACTGGAAAATAGAGCGGATGGCGGCTGTTGACAGGAACACGATCCGCATGGCGGTCGCCGAATTTCTTTACCTTGACTCCCCCCGCGCCGTTGTAACAGATGAAGCCGTACAAATAGCCAAGAAATTCGGATCGGAAAAGTCAGGAGCCTTTGTAAATGGAATCCTGGACGCCATCCTGGAAGAACTTGAGCGGAGAGAAAAATGAAGAATGAAGGCGATCATATCGCCCAGCGATATCTGAAGCTTGACCGGATAGAAGCATCCGGATATGAAAAGTACCCCCACAAATTCGCAGTCAGGAATTCCATTGCCGAACTGGTGGATGAATGCTCCGGGCTTTCAGCGGAAGAGCTGGAGAAAAACGCAAGGCAGGCAGTCACCGCCGGGAGGATCATTGCTCTGCGGGGGCATGGGAAAGCCGGTTTCGGGCACCTGATGTCGGGCGGGGAGCGGATCCAGATCTATGTTCGGCAGGACAAGGTGGGCGAGAAGAATTATGAGCTTTACCAGTTGCTGGACGTCGGAGATCATATCGGCATAGCAGGGACCCTTCTCCGGACCAGGACCGGGGAGTTGACCATCTTTGCCGATAAGGTCGAGTTCCTGGCCAAGGCGCTCCTGCCCCTGCCTGAAAAATGGCACGGTCTTACGGATGTTGAGACCAGGTACCGGCAGCGTTATCTGGACCTGATCGCGAACCCTGAAGTACGGGAAGTTTTTGAAAAGAGGAGCCGGATTATCTCGGAATTGAGAAGATACCTGGAATCAAAGGGGTATATTGAGGTGGAAACCCCGATGATGCACACCATTCCCGGCGGGGCAGCGGCCAGGCCCTTTATTACCCACCACGAGGCCCTCGACATGGACCTCTACCTGAGAATTGCTCCGGAACTTCACCTGAAAAGGCTGGTAGTCGGCGGGTTTGACCGGGTATTCGAGATAAACAGGAATTTCAGAAACGAAGGCGTCTCCACCCAGCATAATCCCGAATTCACCATGGTGGAGTTCTACCAGGCTTACAGTGACTATCAGGACCTTATTGATCTCACCGAGGATATGCTGCAGGAGATCATCCGGAAGGTAAACGGGAGCCTGGTAACCGAATTCCGCGGTAATAGTATTGATTTCGGGAATTTCCGCCGTTTCACGATGATGGAGGCCATCCAGGAATACTGGAAGGGTGACAAGGCTCCTTCTGAAGCGGACCTCTTTGATCCTGAATTCCTGGGCGCGAGCCTCTCGCGGATCGGGGCCATGCCTGCCGGGGATCCCGGCTGGGGCAGACTGCTGGCCGCTCTTTTTGAGGCGACTGCCGAGGATAACCTGATTCAGCCGACTTTTATCTGCGATTTTCCCCTTGAGATTTCCCCCCTTTCCAAGCAGAAGCCGTCAGACCCCCGTTTTGTCGACCGCTTTGAACTCTTTGTCGGGGGAATGGAACTGGCCAACGGATTCAGCGAGCTCAATGATCCTGAAGAACAGAAAAGAAGGTTTGACGCCCAGCTGAAGGAGCGGGAAAAAGGCGATCTGGAGGCCCACGAAATGGACGAGGATTATGTTGAGGCTCTGCGCTACGGAATGCCGCCCGCAGCCGGTGAGGGCATCGGGATCGACAGGCTTGTAATGATGCTTACCAATTCATCATCAATACGGGAGGTGATTCTTTTCCCTCACCTCCGCACCTCCCGCAGCTGAGCCCGTGAAGGGTTTGCTTTAACCCCGGGGGGAAGGACACGCAGTGAAGCTGGAATTGTTTGTGGCGTTGAGGTACCTGAAGGCCAGGCGTAAGCAGGCCGTGGTGTCGGTTGTTACGGCGATATCCATCCTCGGGGTGACCGCCGGGGTGGCGGCCCTGATCATAGCCTTATCTCTCAATGCGGGATTCCAGTCTGAATACGAGGATAAAATTCTCAGCGTGACCTCTCATGTCAACGTGATGGGCCCCGGCGGCCGTTTCGTGGATGATTACCAGGGGCTGTCGTCCCGTCTGGCCGCAATTGAAGGCGTCTCCAGCATCAGTCCGGTGGTATACGGGCAGGCGCTGCTGCAGAGCAACGGCAGGGAGGAGCCGGCTGTGCTGAAGGGCATTGACCCTGACCCGGAGAACCTTTCCAGGACCTTGCCTGAACTGGTTGAAGGCAGCCTGGAGAATTTTGATTCGGGCGGTGACCGGTTTCCCCCGGTAATGCTCGGCAGGGAACTTGCCGACGCGCTGGTAGTCTCCGAAGGAGAAAAAATCAGGGCCATCGGGCTTGAAGGGGCCCTGTCTCCCCTGGGGAGGATGCCCAGGATCCAGACCTTCCGGGTTTCCGCAATATTTGAATCAGGCTTGTGGGAATATGATTCAACCTGGGCACTGATCCCTCTTTCTTCAGCCCAGAAATTTTCCGGGCTGGATGATTCGCAGGCTTCCAATATTGAGCTGCTGATCACTGATATTTATGCAGCTCCTGATATTGCCCGGCAGATAAGGGATCAATTCGGGCCAGTGGTTTCAACCAGTACCTGGATTGAGCTTAACAGGCCTCTTTTTTCAGCCCTGAAACTGGAGAAGCTGGCGATGTTCCTGGCGATCAGCCTGATTGTTTTTGTAGCTTCTCTGAACATAGTCAGCACCCTGATCCTTATTGTCATGGATAAGGGGAGGGATATTGCTGTGATGTCCGCCATGGGCGGTGACCGGAAATTCACCACCCGGCTTTTTATGCTGCAGGGACTGATCATCGGGGTTACGGGGACGGTTCTGGGGGACATCCTTGGAATCGTTTCCTCCTGGTACCTGAACGCTTTCAAGGTGATCAGGCTTGATCCCCAGGTCTATTCGATTCCCTATGTTCCCTTCCATCTTTCCCTGGCGGACGTGGCTGCGGTGTCTGTGGTGGCGGTTTTGATCAGCCTGGCAGCGACTGTATACCCTTCTTGGGCGGCCGCGCGCCTTAATCCGGTGGAGGCCCTGCGATATGAGTAAACTCCTGGAAGTAAGGGGGCTGAAGAAATCATATCCCTCCGGCCTGCAGCGGCTCGAGGTGCTCCGCGGCATTGACTTTTCCCTGGGCAAGGGAGACATGGTGGCTGTAACCGGGAACAGCGGTTCCGGAAAAAGTACCCTTCTGCACCTGATGGGAGGCCTCGAGGACCCTGATCAGGGGGAGATATTGTTCAAGGGTAAGGACATAACCAGGTTCTCTCTTGCATCCCTGGCCTCCTGGCGCAACCTGCATACCGGGTTCGTATTCCAGTTTCATCACCTTCTGCCGGAGTTCAGCGCAGTGGAAAATGTCATGTTTCCCCTTCTGCTTCGCCGGGAATCCTTCGGCAAGGCGAGAACCCGTGCCATGGAGCTGCTTGACGCGGTGGGCCTTGCCGACAGGGGTACCCACAAGCCGGGGGAGCTTTCCGGCGGCGAGCAGCAGCGGGTCGCCATTGCCAGGGCCCTCTCCGGTCGTCCGGAGATTCTTTTCGGAGACGAGCCCACCGGCAACCTTGACCGGAAGACCTCTGACAATATCCTGGAGCTGCTGATAAGGGTCCACCGGGAATTCGAACTGACCTCGGTTATTGTGACCCACGACCCGGAGATGGCCTCTATCTGCCGCTCCGTCAAGAAGCTGGAAAACGGCC
>CAZOGT010000256.1:0-4765 GCA_964579015.1 uncultured Acidobacteriota bacterium
GTTTCCCTGGGCTATGTGACCGAGGATACGGTTGTAGGTGTTTTGAGCAGGCAGTATAACCTTCCTGTTGTAGACCTCAGCGATTTTAAGATTGACCCTGACTGCCTTCGATTGATTCCCAAGGACCGGGCTATCAAGAACCGGGTCTTACCCATTCAGAAAAAGGGTGCGACCTTGAAGGTTGCCGTGGCGGATCCTTCTGACGTCATGGCCCTTGATGAGCTTAAGTTTATGACCGGATGCCGGATTGAGCCGGTAATAGCAAAGGAGAGCATCCTCGTCCATCTCCTGGAAGAGTATTTTGGTTCAGATCAGAGCCTTGAGATTGAGAAGGTATACGATGAGCTGCTCGGCGAAAGGCAGGAATTCGAACTGGACATGGAGGAGGGGATAGGAGAAGACCGGGAGGTCAATATTGAGCAGGCTTCCGAAGCTCCGATCATCCGGCTGGTCAACCTGATTCTCGCTGATTCAATCAAGAGGAATGCCAGTGATATCCATCTGGAAGCCTATGAGAAGGATTTTCGCATCAGGTTCAGGATCGACGGGATTCTCTATCCGATAATGACCCCTCCTGTCAGGGTGAAAGATGCCGTTATTTCAAGGGTCAAGATCATGGCCAGCCTTGATATTGGTGAACGCCGGGTCCCCCAGGACGGGAGGATCAAGATCCGGATCAACATGGGGGGGCGGAAAAAAACGATTGACTTCAGGGTTTCCACGCTCCCTACGCTTTTTGGGGAAAAGGTGGTGCTGAGGCTGCTTGACCAGGATAAGCTTCCAACTGACCTGGCCAAGCTGGGGTTTGAGAAGAGCGCGCTGGAGAGATTTGAGAAGGCTGTCACCAAGCCGTATGGGATGGTCCTGGTGACCGGCCCCACCGGGAGCGGAAAAACCAGTACACTTTATACTTCCCTGGCGAAACTCAATACTGACGAAGTGAATATCATGACAGCTGAAGACCCGGTGGAGTTTAATTTTCACGGCATCAACCAGGTCCAGATCAACGAGCAGGTCGGCAGGACCTTTTCCGGGGCGCTTCGTTCCTTTCTTCGCCAGGACCCCAATATAATCCTGGTTGGTGAGATCCGGGACCTCGATACCGCTGAAATCGCCGTGAAAGCGGCCCTGACCGGACATCTTCTTCTCAGCACCCTCCACACCAATGATGCGCCTTCCTCGATTGTGAGGCTGACCAATATGGGAATCGAGCCTTTCCTGGTAGCAAGCGCGCTGAATATTATTTGTGCCCAGAGACTGGTTCGGCTCATCTGCCCCATCTGCCGGGAGCAGCACAAGGCTCCGGTCGAGATTCTCCAGTCCCTTGGCATTCCGGATGAAGAAATTGATTCGATGGTCCTGTATAAGGGTAAAGGGTGCAAGAACTGTTCAGGCACCGGGTATAAAGGGCGTACCGGCCTTTACGAAGTGATGGACAATACACCGGCAATCCAGGAGTTGATACTTGCAGGGGCTACCGCTTCCGAACTCCGCAGGGTTGCCAGGAGTGAAGGCATGCTGACCCTCAGGGAGACCGGCATCATGAAGCTCAAAGACGGAAAAACAACGGTCGACGAAGTCCTGAGGGAGACGACCCTGATCTAGAAATTTTTTTACGGGCCGACACGATTGTGGGACTGTGGCGGCAAATAGGGCAGTGCGGAGAAACGGGATTATTTTCCCGGAGAATTAATTCCCATACCCGCATGTTACATTTGATCTGCTGACAGCTTTATGGGGAAACCGGTTTTGTGGCCTGAAATACCTGGCAGCCGGGGTACCATGGAAGATAAGCCGGAAATCGGCTGGTTGTCCTTTTTGCTCCGGGAGAGGCTATGATGGAAGAAAATGCAGCTAGCATGCCTAAATTGTTGAGAAAGGTCGTTGATCTCGGAGGGAGTGATCTGCACCTTACCGCAAATTCTCCACCCCGTATCAGGCTGCATGGGGACCTGGTTCTTCTTGCGCAGGAGGTCCTTACCGCCGATAAGGTGAAGGCCCTGATCTACAGTGTCATGACCGACCAACAGAAATTTCAGTATGAAGAGCACAGGGAGGTTGATTTCAGCTTCGGGCTGCCCTCTGTAGCCAGGTTTCGTGCCAATGTATACACTCAGCGGGATAATACCGCCGGGGTGTTCAGGATGATCCCTTTTAAGATTCTGTCTCTTGACGAATTGCAAATGCCCCCGATAATGAAAGCCCTGACCAAAAAGCCGCGGGGGCTGGTCCTCGTGACCGGGCCGACAGGAAGCGGGAAATCAACCACCCTGGCCGCAATGATAGATGAAATCAATTCAACCCTTTCGGGCCATATTATAACGGTGGAGGACCCGATCGAGTTCCTGCACGCCCACAAAAAATGCCTGGTAAACCAGAGGGAGGTTCACAGCGATACCAATTCCTTCACTTCCGCCCTGCGGATGGTTCTCAGGGAAGATCCGGATGTGGTGCTGATCGGTGAAATGAGAGACCTTGAGACTATCGAAGCAGCCCTGAGAATTGCTGAAACAGGTCATTTGACTTTTGGCACCCTGCATACCAATTCAGCCTACGCAACGATCAACAGGCTGGTAGACGCTTTTCCCCCTTATCAGCAGCAGCAGATCAGGGCCCAGCTCTCCATGGTTCTGGAAGGCATCATCTGCCAGGCGCTTCTTCCCAAGGCGACTGGCGACGGCAGGGTCTGTGCTACTGAAGTCCTGATACCAACCTCGGGAATAAGGAACCTTATCAGGGAAAATAAGGTTCACCAGCTTTATTCAGCGATGCAGGTGGGCCAGGAGAGGTCGGGAATGCATACCATGAATCAAAGCCTGGCGGTGCTAGTGTCAAAGGGAAAGGTCGCCATGGACCTGGCCCTGGGCCTATCTTCCAATGCTGATGAGCTGAGGGAGGCGCTGAAGAGGGTTCCTGCCAGTGAGAGGCGCCAGTAATGGCATGCCTGTCTGGTGGCGGGTCCGTATGCTGCGGGTTCGGGGATCCCCAGACAAAAGATTAGCAAGAGAGGTTTGAGATGCCTGTTTACAAGTATACCGGTCGAAGCCGTTCAGGAGGAGCCACAGTTTCCGGGGAGAGGGAAGCCCCGAGCAGCGAAGCTGTTGCGGCGATGCTCCGGGCCGAACAGATATTCCCCCTGGAAATCAAACAGAAGAATCCGCTACTGTCCCTTAAAATTCCGTCAATTGGAGGAGGGGTCTCTCAAAAAGATGTAGCCCTTTTTTCCAAACAGTTTTCAGTAATGCTGGATTCAGGACTCCCTCTGGTCCAGTGCCTCGGGATATTGTCGGCTCAAGCCGAGAATCCCATTTTCAAGGAAATTCTAAGCCAGGTCAGGGAAGATGTGGAATCGGGAACAACCCTCGCCGAGGCCATGAAGAAACACCCGAAAGCGTTTGATGATTTGTACGTGAGCATGATATCAGCCGGAGAAGCCGGCGGAGTGCTGGATATAATTTTGAGGCGGCTGACTACCTTTGTTGAAAAGAATATGAAGCTCCGGAAATCTTTGATTGCCGCGTCCGTCTATCCTGCGGTGGTTTCCGTGGTGGCGGTTGGTATCATTTTTATCATGCTTGTCTGGGTTGTACCGGTATTTGTCTCGCTGTTTGAAGGGCTCAATGCCCCCCTGCCGCTTCCCACCCGGATGATTATCGCAGCCAGCAACCTGGCTGTTCAGTTCAGCCTGCCCTTTATCGTACTTGTAATAATCGGGGTTGTGTCTTTGCGTTACTATTATCGTACTGAGAACGGCAAGCTGGCCATTGATATCCTGACTCTGAAGATTCCGCTGCTGGGCATGACCCTGAAAAAACTTGCCATAGCCCGCTTCTCACTGACCCTTTCAACGCTTCTCAATGGAGGCATCCCCTTGATGGAGGGATTGGCAATAACCGCTGAAACCGCCGGGAATGCCAGCATCCGGAATGCCCTGGTACAGGTGCGCAGTGATGTTTCGGAGGGCAAGAATCTGGTTGAACCAATGAGGAGACTGAATATTTTCCCCTCAATGGTTACGCAGATCATCGGGGTTGGAGAAGAAACCGGTGAACTGGACCAGATGCTGGAGAAGCTGGCCGACTATTACGAGCAGGAGGCGGATGACGCCATTGCCAACCTGCTCACCCTGATTGAACCGATAATGATCGTATTCCTGGGTGGAATTGTGGGAGGGATTGTGGTTTCGATGTACCTCCCGATATTTACTCTGATTGGGCATCTTTCCCGATAGAAATCAGTAAAAGTGCCTGAAAAGGGTAATTTTTTCAGACACAGGATGTATAAAGCAGAAGAATGTGACAAAAGACACATCTATAGACTATGAAAAAGAGATAAAGTTGGCGTTCCGGTTAACTCCTCGACTATTAGAGAAAACGGAGCGAGTTTTTTGGAACATAGGGCAATCAGCTTAACAATATGGAATGGCAGCTGATCCTGAGGTGAAGCCGGATGAGAAGGGGAGATTTAAATTATTCCAACATTCCATAAAGGAGACATCATGAGAGGACAAAAGGGTTTTTCGCTTATTGAGTTACTGATCGTCGTGGCTGTTATCGGCATTATCGCCGCCATAGCAGTACCGAATCTTCTGCAGTCCAGGGCTGCCGCGAACGAGGCTTCCGCGATTTCGTCCGTAAGGACCATAGTTACGGCCCAGATAACATTCTCCGCCACGGTCGGGGGCGGCGCGTACGCTGCCAACCTGGCAGCGCTGCAGGCGGCCGGGCTGATCGACCAGGCTCTTGGTTCAGGAACCAAGGACGGA